>NZ_DXUU01000059.1 GCF_019417665.1 Ruminococcus sp. | reverse complement strand
TTTTATTATACTTCTTTTAGAACTTGGTGTAAAGATACTGAACAGGCTCTAAAGGAGTTTTTTATATGGAAATTCATGAAGCAATCGAAAAACGTCATTCGGTCAGAAGTTATCTTGATAAGTCCATTCCTGCTGATATTATTTCTCAGCTTAATCATGAGATAACAGAATGCAACAGGGAAAGCGGTCTGCATATCCAACTTGTGACGGGTGAGCCGGAAGCATTCAGCGGATTCATGGCGCATTACGGGAAATTCAGCGGTGTGAGAAATTACATTGCACTTATCGGCAGAAAGACCGCTGACCTGGACGAAAAAATTGGTTATTACGGAGAACGAATTGCAATCAAAGCACAGCAGCTCGGACTGAATACTTGCTGGGTGGCTATGACATTCAGCAAAAAGAAGAGCAGATGTATCGTGAACAAGGGCGAAAAACTTGTTTGTGTACTCTCTCTTGGCTATGGAAAAACGCAGGGCATTGCCCACAAAAGCAAACCAATGGAGCAGCTTTGTGCTGTTTCGGGAAAAATGCCTGAGTGGTTCAGAAAAGGCATGGAAAGCGTTATGCTTGCACCGACCGCCATGAATCAGCAGAAATTTTTGTTTTCTCTGAATGCAGAAAATGTGACGGTAAAGTCCACGGGCGGATTTTATTCAAAAGTGGATCTAGGAATTGTGCAGTATCATTTTGAGGTTGGGTCAGGAAGAAAGATATTTGGTACAGCATTTCACAAGAATATATAAAATATTTTCGGCACTCTGTATAAATGCAGGGTGCTGTTTTTGTCTATAACAGAGAAATGCAAAGACAGCCCTTGACTTAGAGTAAACTCCAGGGCTTATAATAAAAAGCGATGAATAATCAGTGGGAGGTGATACCATGACCATCAAGGAAGTCAGCGAGAAATTTGACATATCCCAGGACACACTACGATACTATGAGCGTGTTGGAATGATACCGCCGGTTACCCGTACCGCAAGCGGAATCCGGGATTATCAGGAGAAAGATTTAGGCTGGGTGGAGCTTGCCAAATGTATGCGCAGTGCCGGACTTCCGGTGGAGGCTATGATCGAATATGTAAAGCTGACACAGGAAGGGGATTCTACTATTCCGGCAAGATTGCAGCTTCTGACAGAGCAGAGAGAAACGCTTCTGGAACAGAGAGCGAAAATTGATGCAACGCTGGAACGACTGAATTATAAAATCGGACGATATGAAATTGCAGTCGAAACCGGTGTTCTGACATGGGAATAACTTTATAAAAAATTAACGGAGGACTTATTTATGTTAGGAAATTTTACTTACTGTAACCCCACAAGGGTTCATTTCGGAACAGATGCTTTGACACATCTGAGTGAGGAACTCACAAAATACGGCGAAACGGTACTGCTGACTTACGGAGGCGGTTCTATAAAGAAATCCGGTCTGTATGATGAGGTAGTTCAGATTCTGAAAGACTGCGGAAAGCATATTGTTGAACTGCCCGGTGTTATGCCGAATCCAACAGTAGAAAAGCTGTATGAGGGTTGTAAGCTGGCAAGAGAACATCATGTGGATCTGATCCTTGCAGTAGGCGGTGGTTCTGTGTGCGATTATGCAAAAGCACTCTCAATCTCTGTGCATTGCAAGGAGGATCCATGGGAAAAGTATTATCTGAATTTTGAAGAACCGGACTGCGAGATCATTCCCGTTGGCTGTATTCTGACAATGGTAGGTACCGGTTCTGAAATGAATGGCGGTGCGGTCATTACCAATCATGACACGAAACTGAAAATCGGTCATGTATTCGGGGAAGAAGTTTTTCCGAAATTCTCAATTTTGAATCCGGTCTATACTTTTACACTTCCCAAATATCAGATGGTCGCAGGATTTTATGATATTCTCAACCATATCACAGAACAGTATTTTTCCGGTTCTGATGACTGTACTTCCGATTATGTCATGGAAGGACTGATGAAATCTCTGATACACAGCTCCCGCATTGCTGTGAATGATCCAAAGGATTATGAAGCACGAAGCAATATTATGTGGATTGCGACCTGGGCACTAAATACCATGGTTTCCAAGGGAAAATCCACTGACTGGATGGTACATATGCTCGGACAGTCGGTAGGTGCATATACCGATGCAACTCACGGCATGACACTTTCTGCTGTTTCTATGGCATATTATCGTTACATTATGCCTTACGGTCTGTCAAAGTTCAAACGTTTTGCTATGAATGTATGGAATGTTTCACCGGACGGCAAAACAGATGAAGAAATCGCCAGTGAGGGCTTGTGTGCTATGGAATCCTGGATGAAAGAAATCGGACTTGTTATGAATATCAGCGAGCTTGGTGTTACTGAGGATATGCTGGAGGGTATTGCAGACGGTACATTCATTATGGAAGGCGGCTACAAGACGCTGAATCACAAGGAAATTGTACAAATCCTGAAAGAAAGTATGTAATCATGAGGTGAGCAAATGAAAGTACTGATGATAAACGGAAGTCCTCATGCAAAGGGCAATACCTACACGGCTCTGCATGAGATGGAAAAAATATTCTCGGAAAATGGTGTGGAAACGGAGATCCTGCACATCGGCAATCAGGCGGTAAGAGGCTGCATTGCCTGCTATTCCTGTGCCAAAAACGGCAGATGTGTCTTTGATGACATTGTCAATGAAACTGCATCGAAATTTGAAGCCTGCGACGGACTTGTGATCGGCAGCCCGGTGTATTATGCCTCTGCCAATGCAACTCTCATTGCGTTTCTCGACCGTCTGTTTTACAGCACACACTTTGATAAGACAATGAAAGTAGGCGCAAGTGTTGTGGCGGCAAGACGAGGCGGACTGTCTGCAACATTTGATGAGCTGAACAAATTCTTTACCATTACAGGTATGCCCATTGCGTCCAGCCAGTACTGGAATAGCATTCACGGCAGAGAACCTGGCGAAGCACAGCAGGACGCAGAGGGTTTGCAGACCATGCGGACGCTGGCAAGGAACATGACTTTCCTGATGAAGAGTATTGCCCTTGGAAAAGAAACTTATGGTCTGCCAGAAAAAGAGCCTTTTCAGCGGACGAATTTTGTTAAATAACAGGAGGATTTGGAACATGGTAAAACAAACAGCAGGCAGGGACAGTCTGGGAGATTTTGCACCGAAATTTGCGGAGTTGAACGATGATGTTCTGTTCGGAGAGGTATGGTCAGGAGAGGATAAGCTTTCTCTGAAAACCAGATCTGTTGTAACAATCACTGCACTTATCAGCAAGGGTATCGTGGATAATTCTCTGAAATATCATCTTTCCACAGCACGGCAGAATGGTGTCACCAAAACAGAAATGGCAGAAATTCTGACACATCTTGCATTTTATGCAGGCTGGCTCAACGCATGGGCGGCATTCCGCATGGCAAAAGAAGTCTATGCAGATGACTGTAAGCAAGCAGAACACGGCGGATTTTTCGGACAGGGTGAACCGAATACTTCATTTGCAAAGTATTTCACCGGCAATTCTTATCTGAAGCCGCTGACTGATCCCAAAGAAACCGTATTTATCGCCAATGTTACTTTTGAGCCGAAATGCCGTAACAACTGGCATATTCATCACGCTGCAAAAGGCGGCGGACAGCTGCTGATCTGCGTAGACGGTGAAGGTTGGTATCAGGAGGAGGGAAAGTCTGCACAGAGTCTGAAACCAGGTGATGTGGTGACAATTCCGGCAGAAGTAAAGCACTGGCACGGTGCAAAGGCAGATAGTTGGTTCAGTCATCTGGCAGTGGAGTGTCCTGGTGAAAACACCTTTACCGAATGGCTGGAGGCTGTGACAGATGAGCTTTATCAGAATTTAGAAAGTGAATAAACTGATAGAAAAAAGAGCTGCTGTACATAAAAATTAAAGTACAGCAACTCTACTATAATAAAAATATGCGAACTATATTTCGTACCGATGCTGTAGCTGTTGGAAATCCTGCGAAAGTTGTGAAATCGCTGCTCTTGTTTCATATTTGTTCGTGAAAAGTGTGCTGTTAGCCTAAAATAGTTGTACATTGTACGTTCTCGCACGTTTCAATTTGTATGATTCGGCGAACCAAACCGTACAAATTGAAGCGGAATAATACATAAAAAATTACTGATATGTATCATATCAGATTAGAGCGTGTTTGCATAAATATGAAATGTACGTATTTGGGATGCATATTTTATGTGAACACGCTCTAGACTTTCCATTCAATATGTGTTCTACCTGAGTATAACGTAATCTTCTGGATCAGTAGTCTTGCTACACTGATTTTATCATCAATAGACATTGCATCCCAGACTTTCATACAGTTGCTAAGTTGCTTTATTGGTGAATCTTGATCACCATGTTGTAAGTTATCAAGCTGATTCTCTAGTTCGTATTTTTTCTTATCTAATTCAGATACTCTATCATTGATATATTTCATTAAATGTTCATTTGCATCTGAGATTTTGTCTACTAGAGATGATATCTCTGATTCAACCTTACTAATTTCAACTTTATAAGATTCAACCTGAGAAATGATATCATCTTCTACCTCGGGAGAAGTGATTGATAATGTGTTTATTTTCTTCTCAATTTCAATTGAAGAAATCATTACTATCAATGAACTTCAAACATGGACAGATGAACTAAAGAATAACGATATTGATGGAATTATTCGAGACATCGACATCTATTATAAACTCGAAATGAACATGGATGCGGAAGGTGATGCAGAATAACAGCAACTCTAATAATGACTAAGCCAAAAGCGATCAACCATAAATAGTTGGTCGCTTCAGTTTTTGAAGAAAGGTGTTACTGTGAAAACATAGTGGAATCTTCTTGACAAATTGACTAGAATCATGGTAAAATAGAACTGAAAATTTGAGGACTTGTTTTATAAAATGGGACAGGTTCAAATAAATTCGAACTGGAGGTTTTTCATGAGATCTTTCAAAAAACGTATCTTGTTGCTGTTGCTTTCAGTGACCATGGCGGCTGGTTTATCTGCCTGCGGAGGAAGCAGTATGAAGACTGTTTCTGATTCTGGGTCTTCGGAGGAGACTTCTTCTCTGTCCCAAGAACCGACCTTATTTGATACCTACGTTTCTAATACAGTGGTGGCTACGGGAAGTAATACTGCTATCAAAAATGCAGAGCATATAACTTATCGTGCATGGCTTCCGGTAGAGGCAGCAGGGGAGTTTGACTATTGCTTCTATTTTTCCAACACGGTGGACTCCACCTGGGATGACGGCAGCGAAACCTATGCCGGGATGCCCGGCGGCAGCTATACCATTGAAAGTGCCAGCGTCTCAGATGGCGGCACGGAATTTGACGCCAATGTGAAACCTACAAATACAGTGACCGTCACATTTTCCGGCAGTGAAACAAGGGAAGTGGCATCGGGCGAGACCTTCTGGAGTGACCCGTTACAGCTGGATATTCCCGATGGGCACTATTTGCTCTGGGAATGGACGCTGAACGGCACGAATATTCCGGCGATCTGTATGTCCAATATGACCTATGCTTATGCTGATAAGGGTGATGACAAGGGCTTTATTTATATCAATGAAATTCCGCTGCCCCAGCTGTTCGGCTGTGACCGGGAGGTAAAGACCCGCATCGTCACTCTTGGGGATTCTGTCACCCAGGGATGCCAGACCTCAGACAATGCCTATCAGTTCTGGGCTGCTCAAACTCTGGATCAGCTGGGTACAGAGGACTACAGTCTCTGGAATCTGGGGCTTGGATATGCCCGGGCAACAGACTGCGCCCAGGGCGGTGACTGGCTGGAACGTGCAGTTGCTGGAGCAGATCTGATCACTGTGGCATTCGGCACGAATGATATTATCAGCGGACCATATGGCGGAACAGGACATGCCACCGCCGGAGAGATTGAAGAGGCTGTCTGCACCATTGCAGATACCTGCACTAGAGCTGGCGTAGAGACCATTGTCTGGAATTCGCCGCCTTTCGATCTGACACCAGAACTGGATGCTATCCGCACAGAGTATAATGCAACGGTGGAAAATCTTGCTTATGACTGCGGTGCGACTTATTTTGATGCTGCATCCCTGCTGGCTGATCCGTCAGACGCTTCGAAAACTGTTTACGGTCAGCACCCCAATGATGAAGGCAGCACCGTTCTTGCCACAGCACTTGTGGAAACCATTCGATCTCTTGAAAGAAAATAAAGAAATGAGGTACTTTACCATGAAACGACGTATTTTATCTGCATGCACCGCATTGTGTGCTATTGTGAGCTTTTCCAGTGTGGGCATATCTTCTTTCCTGTCCTCTGCGGCAGACACCGAGCCGTTGCGAATCTTGGCGATGGGAGATTCCATTACGGATGGCTATATTAATGGTGACAACGGTTACCGGAAATATCTCTGCTATCATTTACAGCAGCAGGGATTTACCAATTTCGATATGGTTGGTCCTCAAAACAGTTGGTCGGATACGGCAACCTATGATTACAACGGAACAACTATTACCTACGATCCAGCACATGCGGGCTACAGCGGTTATGCGATTCAGGCGATGAGCGGACGTTCCGGCATTATGGAAACAGTTTTTGATCAGACCTATTATGGATCTGACGGAACTACAGGTAATATGCTGGAAGTCTACGATCCGGATATGATCCTGCTGCAAATCGGCACCAATGACTTGCTGGATGCCCAGGGTGAGGATGCACCGGAACGACTGGAGGCATTGGTGGATAAAATCGCCCTTTATCTGGACGAGGACGATGTACTGTTTCTGGCATCTATTCCGGAAATTGACGTGGAAGTACGCAATGACTGGCTGGGCAATTATCAGTGGATTTATGGTATTCCCAGCTATGCTGACGATCCGGAAACCTATATTGCAACAGTAGAACGCTGCGTAGACGAGTACAATGCTGCTGTAGAATCTCTGGTGGAGAAGAAACAGTCAGAGGGTATGAATATTCGCTTTGCAGATATCAACAGCGTAGTGGATATGAAAAACGGTTTGTACGACGGTGTACATCCCAATGAGGATGGCTATGCCTGTATGGGACAGTACTGGTCAGAGCAGGTTTTGGCATATCTGAACGGTACCGAGCCTGTTACCACCACAACAGCAACGGAGGAACAGCCTACCGAAACGGTGACGGAAACCACAACGACAGAAACCACAACTACATCGGAGATAGTTACCACCGAGGAAACTGTGGACACCACAGATATCACGGAAACTGCTGATACGACAACAGAGACTTCTGAAGAAACTACAGAAACAGAGACTACTGTTGATACACAAGAACCGACCTTGCTGAAAGGGGATGTCACGCTGGATGGATCCATTAATCTAGCAGATGTGGTACAGCTTTGTCATTATCTGCTGGGACAAGATTCTCTTTCTTATGAGGCGTATCAGCGTGCAGATATGACCGAAGATGCAGTGGTCAACGGCTTCGATCTGGCTGCTCTGCGGCAATATCTGTTATTGGCAAGAGGACTTTGATGATGATCCGTGGTTTGATCTTTGATATGGATGGGGTTCTGCTGGACACGGAACGAATCTATTTTTCCTGCTGGCAGAAGAGTGCTGCAGAGCTCGGCTATACGTTAAAACCGGAGTACGCCCTTGCTGTACGCAGTTGCTGTCAACACTATGCGGAATCGTATCTGAAACGGATGCTGGGCGAAGAATTTGACTATCTGGCAGTGCGAGACCGCCGCCGGGAACTGGTCTCCCAGTATATTGCAGAGCATGGCATTACCCAGAAGCCAGGCATAGCAAAGCTGGTACAATACTGCGAAAATAACGGTATTCGGGTAGCAGTTGCCACGGCAACTTCTAAGGAACTTGCAGAAGAACGCCTTGCTATGGCAGGACTTTCTGACGTCTTTTCCGTCATTGTGGGCGGTGATCAGGTGGAGCGAGGCAAACCCGCCCCGGATATTTATCTTACGGCAGCCCAGGCGCTGGGACTGCCTGCGGAGGCGTGTGCCGCTGTGGAGGATTCTCCCAACGGTATTGCAGCTGCTTTTGCCGCCGGGTGCACTCCTATTATGGTACCGGATCTCACAGCACCGGAGGATTGTTTCCAGCCGCTGCTGTTGGGCGTTGCGGCGGATCTGGAGCAAGTGATCCCTATCTTACAGGCTGTCAGTGAATGAAAAGGAGCAGGTAATCATGCGAATCAATCCCACATCAGAAATTTTTGATATCCCTCAGTTTTCCTATTTTCAGTTCGGCAACGACTTTACCGGGAGCTATGGCACATTGAGTTATAAGATCACACCTGGGGACGAAATGACAGTCCAGATCTGGCACAGCCGTCTTTGTTCGGAACTGGCGGAGATCGAGGAAGAACATAAGTACTCCATGGATGAAGAAGGATTCCATGCCTTGCTGCGCTGGCTGGAGACACAGGTGCAGCCGGAACAGACTTCTGGTGAAGAGTAATATTGCATAAAAATAAAGCACGCCGTTCCGGACGATTCCCGGAGGGCGTGCTTTTTGTCGGTCATATTATTTCCCGATTTGCTTCGTATACTGCACTAGATTATCGATACAGGCTTCAAATTCCACACCGTACCAAGGCGCCTGATCGTGGGGCAGAGTATGCAGATCGTCTACGGTTGCCTGGATGCAGTCTACCGTAAAGCGAATGGCAATGGAAAGTGCCTCCTGTAACGAAGCACCTCGAACCAGTGCGCCGGTCAGGACGCTGGCGAAAATGTCTCCAGTGCCGTGCATCTGCTCTGGGACATGTTCCTGGAATGCGCTGTAGAACTGCCCAGTTTTACTGTCATAAGCAGAAGCACCATGGTGTTCTTCATCATAACGAACTCCAGTAATCACAGCAGTGGAGCATCCTAGTTCTGTCAAGCGGCGCAGATAGGACTGGATGTCAGCTTCTGTGTAGGTTTCAGGATAGGGGGTATCCAGCAGCAGGGATACCTCTGTAAGATTGGGGGTAATGACATCCGCTTTTCGGCAGAGTTTTCGCATTTCCAGGACAAAATCCGATGTAAATCCGGCGTACAGTTTTCCGGCATCGCCCATGACAGGATCCACTACAATAGTAGTACTGTCGCTGCGGAAGGTGTCAAAGAATTCTGCAATGATTTGTACCTGTTCCCGTGAACCGAGATAGCCCGTGTAGATTCCGTCGAAGTGCAGCTTTAAGTTATTCCAATGGGCGGCGATCTTAGGGATGTCTGCTGTCAGATCCCGGAAGGTGTACCTTGTGAATCCACCAGTATGTGTGGAGAGCACAGCAGTGGGGATAACTGCCGTTTCCACGCCCATGGCAGAGATCAGCGGCAGCGCCACTGTGGAAGAACACTTTCCGAAGCAGGAGATATCTTGAATGGTGACGATTCGTTTTAGCATGATTGTGTTTACACTCCTTTGGATGCCTTTTTTGCATGGCGTTTGATGGCTTCAAAGCTTTCAGTGCTGATGACATGTTCCATGCGGCAGGCGTCTTCTGCCGCCGTTTCGGGCGAAACGCCCAGTGCGACCAGCCAGGTGGAGAGAAGGGTATGGCGTTCGTAGATGGTTTCTGCAATGGCACGTCCGGATTCTGTCAGTGAGATCTCGTTGTTCTTACTGACAGAAATATACCCGTTTTCCCGGAGATTTTTCATGGCAACGCTGACGCTTGGCTTAGAAAAGGCGAGCTCATTTGCAATATCAATAGCATGTACGCTTCCTTGCCGGTTGTACAGGATCAGGATGGTCTCCAGATAGTCCTCGGCAGATTTTTGTATTTTCAATGTTATGTTCCTCCGTCGTATAGCGTGAGTGATGTGTGAGACAGATACCTGTTTTTTGAAGTGTTTGTCAAAACAAGTCCTTACAGCTATTATAGCATGAGACGGAAAAAATTGCAAGAATAAATTCTAGAGCGTATTCACATAAAATAAATACGCGGATTTATGTGAATACGCTCTAGTTCAGCGGGAAGATCAATGTTATGACACCGCTGCAATATTTGTTTTATGGAATTTGTGCAGCTGTAGGGGGTGAACACAGTCGCCTCCCTGCATTGGAATGTTCTCAGAAGATAAAATAAGAAAAAATTGTATGGTAATTCATCAGTTTCTGAATAGATTATTCTGCCGCATCCCGTATTTGTGCTATAGCGCTCTTTTCTAGCCTAGAGACCTGTGCTTGTGAAATGCCGATCTCTTTTGCCACTTCTGTCTGGGTCTTACCCTGAAAAAAACGCAGGTAGAGAATATTCTGCTCACGCTTTCCGAGATTCCGGATGGCATCCCGGAGGGAAAGTTCTCCCAGCCAGCTTTCCATGGTATCCCGATCCTTGATCTGATCCAGTACATACAGCGTATCGCCGCCCTCGGAATAGACTGGTTCATAGAGGGAGACCGGGTCGCTGACGCTTTCCAGTGCAATAACCACATCCTCTCGTTTGGCATCGATTTCCGCTGCAATCTCGCTGACGGTTGGCTCTCTTTGTAAGTTTGCCATTAGTCGTTCTTTTGCCTGCATTGCCTGATATGCCAGATCGCGCAGGGAACGGCTGACCTTGATCTGATTGAAATCCCGGAGATAACGCCGCAGCTCGCCGCTGATCATAGGAACGCAGTAGGTGGAGAAGCGTACTTCTTTGGACAGATCAAAGTTATTGATCGCTTTGATAAGTCCCACAACACCGATCTGGAAGAGATCGTCTATATCCTCACCACGTCCGGTAAATCTCTGGATCACGCTAAGCACCAGGCGCAGATTGCCTTTGATGAGCTTGTCCCGTGCCTCTTTGCTTCCGGTATCCCGGATCTCACGGAGCAGTGCCATTTTTTCCTCTTCCTTCAATACGGTCAGATCGGCAGTGTTCATGCCGGAGATCATGACTTTCTGAAATGCCATAATGATTCCTCCTTGTTGCCCCTTTTTTCAAATCTATCTTTCCCCGGATCAAGCAATCTTAAACCGGTCTTTGGCTGGAAATGATAGGCTGTAGTGGAATACGAGAAAGATACGGCATGTAACAGATGAATCAATACCAATCGAATTTCACAGAAAAAGTGAAAAATCTCTTGCACTTTGCCAGAAAATATGCTATACTGAAACACATGAGATTTTGACGGCATATGGTATCATCAGAGAAAGAGGATTTGAATTATGGCAAAGAAAAAGAAACCGTCTGAGAAGCAGGCATTTCTTGCAAAACAGCGAAAAGAACAGCGGCAGGCTGTTTCCAGAGCGGCAAAGAAAAAGAAACATCGGAAAAAGCTTATTATAACGACTATCTCCTGTGCAGCAGCTGCCGGACTTATTATTGGCGGTACAGTCTGGGCAGTGAAAACAAAACCGCTGCGGCATTACATCCCAGTGGAGAAAACGGAGCATTATTCTCTGAATGCAGCGGAAATTTCCTTCTATTCCTGGCAGATCTACCAGAGCTATCTGGAAAACAGCAGTGGCTCTACAGATACGTTTGATACGAACAAACCTCTGTCGGAACAGGACTATGACGAGGACACCACATGGGAGGAGTATTTTACTGATGCAGCACGGGAATATGCCCAGAATATCCTGACATTCTGCGAGGCATCCTACGCAGAGGGCTATGAAGCAGCAGAGGATATCCCGGTGATCGCAAAGTCCTGTCTGGACGAATTCAATTCCGAAACATTTCCCAAGGGCGTTACCGATGAGGATGTGGTGCATGCCATGGAATTGTATCTGATGGCGTGGGACTTTAACACTGAAAAACAGAATTCCATGACGCTGACAGATGACGAACTGAATGATTATTATGAAACAAATCCCAAAACCATGCAGGTCTGTACCTATATGAGTTTTTCTTTTGCTTTCGATGATAGTGACGAAACGGCAACTCAACGCAGCGAAGCCGATGAACTGGCGAGAGAACTCCGCCGCTGTGATACCAGGGAATCCTTTGAGTCTTGGGTGTATACTTATTATAAAGAAAACACGTCTTTGACAGAGGAAGAACTACAATCTCAGGTAAGTACTCTTTGCACTGAGGATGCGGCTTATACAGAGGGTGATGCGCTGAGTGAGTGGGCATTTTCCGGAGAAGCTAAGGCAGGGGATACCACCATTGTGACTGATGAGGAAAATAGTGCATTGACAGTTTATTTGCTGCTGTCTGAGCCAGAACGGGACGAAACTTATCCGGTGAAACTGCGGCAGATCCTCTTTACGTCGGATACTTATGAATCCACAGATGGCGCTCATAGTGCTGCGGAAAGCGCCATGAAAGAATGGGAATCCGGTGATCAGACGGAAGAACGCTTTGCAGAGTTAGCGAACCAGTATTCTGAGGATACTTCTACAGACGGCGGCTTATATACTGAGGTTACAAAGGCACAGATGCTGCCTAACTGGAAGGAATGGTGCTTTGATCCGGCACGTCAGGCAGGGGATGTGACCATCCTGGGCAGTTCCTATGGCAGTTGCCTTGTGTATTATGTAGGTGCATCGGAACAGCCCGGCTGGAAGCTGACTGCGACAGAAGCAATGTCCACAGAAAAATATAACGAACTGTGCGAGTCCTATGCAGATCAGGCAGATGTCAGCACACGGGACTGGATGATGCGGTTTGTACATGTCAATGATAAATCATAAGGAATCAAGTCCAGCTAAGAAAAGTCAATAGTTGTGGAGCAGAGTTTACAAAAAATTCGTA
>NZ_DXUU01000058.1 GCF_019417665.1 Ruminococcus sp. | reverse complement strand
TGCGGAATTTGAGGTTTATGCCGATACCAACGGCAACGGCGAACTGGATAAGGATGATCATTTACTCGAAAAAGTCGCAGATATAATTCTTACAAAGGCAATGTTGGCAAAATAGCTCCTAACAGAATTCATCGTCGCTTTCATACATCTGTACCGCATCAAAAGATAACAACTGACACTACTGAATTTAAGTATTATGAGATTGACAACAAAGGCAGAATGGTAATTAAGAAATTGTATTTAGACCCGTTCCTTGATATGTTTAATGGTGAAGTGATAAGCTATGGTATCAGAAAAACTCCGTCAGCGGCAAGTGTTTTATCGGCACAGAAACAAGCAATAGAAATAACATCTGATTGCCCATACAGAAGAACATTTCATTCAGACAGAGGCTGGGCATATCAAATGAACGCATATTCGTCTGCCCTTAAAGAAAACAAGATTTTTCAAAGTATGTCTCGCAAAGGAAACTGCTATGATAACTCTGTGATGGAAAATTTCTTTGGTATTTTAAAGCAAGAAATGTATTACGGAACAACTTATTACAGCTTTGATGATCTTAAAGATGCTATTGAAAGATATATAAAATATTACAACGAGAAAAGAATCAAAGAGAAACTTGGGTGGATGAGTCCGGTACAATATCGGCTTAGCATCTTGGCTGCATAAATATAGCGTAGCAGCCTTAAAACTGCTACGCTATATAAAGTCTAACTTTTTGGGGTCACATCAAAATACCGAGACGCTCTTTTTTTGTTTATATGGGAAAAAACACGCAGTTTCTTAGAACTTGCCAGCCTTAGCAGCCTCTTCCACAGAAACAGCAACAGCAACTGTAGCGCCAACCATAGGATTATTGCCCATGCCGATGAGACCCATCATCTCTACGTGTGCCGGAACGGAAGAAGAACCAGCGAACTGTGCGTCCGAGTGCATACGTCCCATGGTATCAGTCATACCATAGGAAGCCGGGCCTGCAGCCATGTTGTCCGGGTGCAGAGTACGACCTGTGCCGCCGCCGGAAGCAACGGAGAAATACTTCTTGCCCTTGTCAATGCATTCCTTCTTGTAGGTGCCTGCAACCGGGTGCTGGAAACGTGTCGGGTTGGTAGAGTTACCAGTGATGGAAACATCAACGCCTTCCTTCCACATAATTGCAACGCCTTCGGTGACATCGTTAGCACCGTAGCAATTTACCTTTGCACGGGGGCTGTTTGCATCCTTGGAGTAGCACTTGCGGAATACTTCCTTGACCTCACCTGTGTAGTAGTCCATCTCAGTCTCTACATAAGTAAATCCATTGATTCTTGCGATGATCTGTGCAGCATCCTTGCCCAGACCATTCAGGATAACACGGAGCGGTTCCTTGCGGACCTTGTTTGCCTTTTCAGCAATACCGATCGCACCCTCAGCAGCAGCAAAGGACTCGTGACCAGCCAGGAAAGCGAAGCAATTTGTATCTTCTTCCAGGAGCATTTTGCCCAGGTTACCGTGGCCAAGACCAACCTTACGCTGGTCAGCAACAGAGCCGGGGATACAAAAAGCCTGGAGGCCTTCGCCGATAGCAGCAGCAGCGTCAGCGGCACGGCGGCAGCCCTTCTTGATTGCAATGGCAGCGCCGACAGTATAAGCCCACTTTGCGTTTTCGAAGCAGATAGGCTGAATGCCCTCTACCATCTTGTATACATCCAGACCAGCAGCCTTTGTGACCTCAGCAGCGCCCTCGATAGAGTCGATACCATATTCCTTCAGAACAGCCAGAACCTGCTTTTCTCTTCTCTCATATGATTCAAATAATGCCATGGGTATGTATCCTCCTGTTCTTATTCTTTTCTCGGGTCTACAAACTTGACAGCGTCAGCCACACGGCCGTACTGACCCTGTGCCTTTTCGAAAGCCGTATTTGCATCATCGCCAGCCTTGATGAAGTCCATCATCTTGCCGAAGTTTACAAACTTATAGCCAATGATCTCGTCATCCTCGTCCAGAGCAATCTTGGTCACATAGCCGTCAGTCATTTCCAGGTAGCGAGGACCCTTTTTCAGGGTGCTGTACATGGTACCAACCTGAGAACGCAGACCCTTTCCGAGATCCTCCAGGCCAGCGCCGATAGGCAGACCCTCTTCAGAGAATGCACTCTGAGAACGACCGTATACGATTTGCAGGAACAGCTCACGCATTGCAGTATTGATAGCATCGCAAACCAGGTCTGTGTTCAGTGCTTCCAGAACGGTTCTGCCCGGCAGGATCTCAGCAGCCATAGCAGCAGAATGTGTCATACCGGAACATCCGATCGTCTCTACCAGAGCTTCCTGAATGATGCCTTCCTTGACATTCAGAGTCAGCTTGCAGGTTCCCTGCTGCGGAGCGCACCAGCCGATGCCGTGTGTCAGACCGGAAATATCGCTGATTTCCTTTGCCTTTACCCACTTTGCTTCCTCAGGGATCGGTGCTGCGCCGTGCTGAACACCCTGCTTTACACAGCACATCTCGTTTACTTCGTTTGAATAAATCATGGTCAAACTCCTTTCATGGTGTGGCATTGTATGCGTTTTCGCCATACAAAATTATTATACTACATTTTCCACTGAGAATCAAGCATTTTTTCTGTAAATTATTCGTTTTCAAAAAATGCGCAAAAAAGCCTGTTATTTTTGGACATGCAGATAAAAAAGAAAACGCAATGTTTTCCGTATTTTCCGAAAAGCATTGCGCCAAGCAAGAAAAAATTGATAAGACAAAATAAAATTTAGCTATCATGCTGTAAAATCGTTTTTTCGCAGAGAATCCAGCACTTCAGTGCGCAAATATCACGCAGACATGCACTGATGTCCTCATCATTGTCCGCAGGGAGTGTTTCTTCCGGCACAGATAACATTTGATTGATCCAGGCAAGTGCCTGACTGCGCACCTCAGGGAGAATATGATGGCATTCCAACTGCGCCGCAGCAAGTGACAACCAGAAAATTGGTGCCGTCTCCTTGGATCTCTCCTTGGACTGATACAGATTCATCACAGTTTCCATCGCCGTCCACGCATCCCGTCCAGACTGGATCTGCATGATATAGATTTGGCGTACTTCATGTGCGATCTCCGAAGCGAAAATCGGTGAATTCCATGAAATCATGTCTGTTCCTCTTCGATGCCCGGTACAAAAGCGTACCGGAAAGCAAAAACTAATGGTACAGCAAACAGCCAATTAAGAACATATTTATCATACCAGATAATTGTGAATTTTCCGTTTAAGATTCTTGAAAATTTGTAACACCCTGGGTAAATTTCTGTATGCACAAAGAAATTTCCATACACATATCCTGATACCGGGAGGTGTCTGCATGAAATGCAATGCATTCTGTGAAGATCTGCGGTTTTCTGCGGCAATCAACACCATTGCAACAGCCATTGCTGCACAGTTTGAAACGCCGGAGGCACAGACAGCAGCTGCGGCGATCCTGAACCAGATCGCCTATACCGTCGAAACCATTGCAGCAAGAAACGTGTTATGCAGACTGGAATCCGAAGAAGAGAAAACCAAATCCGAAAAGCAGCAATAGAAAAAACGGCGGCACCAATACGGTATCGCCGTTTTGTTATTTTGAAATGCAACAGAATTCCCATTGCAGCAATGGTAGAGGGGCATCGAACCGAAAAGCAAAAATTGGAACATCAACTCCGTGTATTCTTTCGAAACGCCAGAAAGCTCTCCAGAATAATGGTCGCTGCCACAGCGTCCACTACGGCTTTGCGTTTTTTCCCCCGTGTGTTGGTCACATTGAGGCAGGCATGGGCAGAGACCGTGGTACAACGTTCGTCCCAGAGTTGCACCGGGATACCTGTCATTTCCCCCAATCCCAGGGCAAACTGCTGGCACAGTTCCCCACGCTCGCCGATGGTATTGTTCATATTCTTGGGATAGCCTACCACCAGAAGCTCTGCACGGTGCTCCTTTGCAGCGGCGGCAACCTTTCTCATGCACTGGTCAAAATCCCGTTCCGTAATGACTCCTGCCGGCGATGCCAGGAATTCTCCCCGGTCACAGACCGCAAGTCCTGTTCTCGTATCGCCGAAATCCACACCTAAAATAATCATTGCACCATCCTCATCACCAGGGCTGAACTGTGCCAATAATCTGCCGCACATCATCTACGCCGTGGGCATCCAACCATGTGTCCATTTCCTCAATAATATGCACCGGTGCCAGAGGATCGGTAAATATGGCAGCGCCCACCTGTACGGCACTTGCCCCAGCCATCATCATTTCAATGGCATCTGCACCGCTTGCCACGCCGCCCATACCAATAACAGGAATGGAGACCGCCTGTGCCGTCTGCCATACCATACGCACTGCCAGAGGAAACACAGCAGGACCGGACATACCGCCCACATTGTTCCGGAGAATGGGACGCTTTGTCTCGATATTGATACGCATACCCAGTACTGTATTAATGAGGGATACCGCATCTGCTCCGGCGAATTCCACAGCCTTTGCAATATCTGTAATGCTGGTAACATTGGGCGACAGCTTTACGATAAGAGGCTTTTTCGTGGCCTTACGGACTGCTGCCGTAATAGCTTCAGCACTGTCACAATGTACGCCAAAGGCCGCACCACCCTGTTTCACATTTGGGCAGGAAATATTCAGCTCGATCATATGCACATCCGTTGCATCCAGTTTCTCCGCAATGGACACGCATTCCTCAATGGTAGAGCCGGCGATATTTGAAAGAATGACCGTATCCTTTGTCAGCAGATTGGGCAGTTCTTTCTCCAAAAAGGCGTCAATGCCGGGATTTTGCAATCCCACGGAATTGAGCATGCCACTGGGTGTCTCTGCAATACGAGGGGCAGGATTTCCCGGACGGGGCTGACCCGTGGTACCCTTCGTTGCAATGCCGCCCAGCTTGGACAGTGGGAACAGCTGTTCGTATTCTCTGCCATAGCCGAATACGCCGGATGCTGGAATAATGGGGTTTTTCAGCGTGACCCCAGCCACGTCTACCGATAATTTTGCCATTACCACACAACCTCCTCTGCGGGAAATACAGGACCGTCCTTGCAGACATGCCCCATGACAGGCTTACCCTCACGTTCCAGCTGGCAGGCGCATACCAGACACGCACCGATGCCGCAGCCCATGCGTTCTTCCATGGATACCTCACAGGGTACACCGGCATCCTTTGCCGCAGCTGCCACGAATTTCAGCATGGGTCTTGGACCGCAGGCATAGACCATATCTGCACCGCCATCAGCAAGAAGTTCTTTCAGTGGCTCTGTCACAAGAGCATGACGTCCGGCAGTACCGTCGTCTGTACAGAGAATGGTCTCTGCCCCTGTCCCCTGGAATTCCTGTTGCAGTGTCACCACCGATGCGCTGCGGAATCCGCAGATTGCCACTGCACGTGCGCCATAAACCTGAGCAAGTGACAGCATGGGCGGATTGCCGATACCGCCGCCCACCAGGATTACACGCTTTGCATCAGGCAGAATAGTGAAGCCGTGTCCCAGAGGCCCCAGAACGTCCAGATTCTCCCCGGTGCGTACATTGGCGAGAACATCTGTTCCGGCACCCTTTACTTCAAATACAATGGTAAGTGTCCCCTTTTCCCGATTGATCTCACAGATGGAAATGGGACGGCGCAGGGTGCACCCAACGGGCAGCAGATGGACAAACTGTCCCGGCACTGCCGTTTCTGCAATGGCAGGACACAGGAGTACCATGCGATAAATATTGCCAGCAAGCGCCTGTTTTTCCAGAACCGGCGCAAGCATCTGGGTATATGCCATAACCATACAACTCCCTTCATCTATTAAAATGACGGGCGGGAAATCTTCCCGTCCGCCACGGTGTAATCGTCAGATTTTTGTAATATCCACCATTTCCACATCATCAATACTTCTGCCGGATTCCAGCACATTTGCCAGAGCCGAAGCTGTATCAATAGCAGTGAGACAGCAGATGGAGCGTTCCACGGACTTCCGGCGCATCTTTACGCTGTCACGTGCCGGGAGACGTCCCTTTGCCGAGGTGGAGATCATATAGTGAATCTTGCCGCTTTCCAACAGTGAGATGGTATTGGGTTCGCCGTCGGAGATCTTCTTCACCAGGTTGGTAGCGATCATATTGTGATTCAGCACAGCCGCCGTACCGCTTGTACCGTACAGTTCAAAGCCCATACGTGCGAACTTATCTGCAATAGCAATGATTTCCTGCTTGTCGCTGTCACGGACGGACAGGAGCACGCCGCCTTCCTTTTTCAGGTCATAGCCCGCAGCGATCAGACCCTTGAGCAGTGCGTCCTCCAGATTGGTGGCAATACCCAGGCACTCACCTGTGGACTTCATTTCCGGTCCCAGCATAGTATCCACATCCTGGAGCTTCTCAAAGCTGAATACGGGTACCTTTACAGCAACATACTTGCCCTTGGGGTGCAGACCCGGCTTGTAGCCCAGACTCTCCAGCGTCTCGCCCAGCATGATCTTTGTGGCGATATCCACCATGGGGATACCTGTCACCTTGCTGATATAGGGCACTGTACGGGACGAACGTGGATTCACCTCAATGACATAGACCTCGTTGTTGTATACCACATACTGGATGTTGATCAGTCCCACAGCGTGGAGTTCCTTTGCCAGAAGTCCGGTATAGCGGACGATGGTGTCGGTAATGGACTCGCTCAGATTCTGCGCCGGATAGATGGAGATGGAGTCACCGGAGTGGACACCTGCACGCTCCACGTGTTCCATAATACCCGGAATCAGGAAGTCCTTGCCGTCACAGATGGCGTCAACCTCAACCTCTGTACCCATCATATACTTGTCGATGAGCACAGGGTTTTCGATCATATGGCTGGTAATGATCGCCATATATTCCACGATATCCTTGTCCGAGTGGGCAATGATCATATTCTGACCGCCCAGCACGTAGGACGGACGCATGAGCACGGGATAGCCCAGGGTATTGGCAGCCTGGAGTGCTTCTTCTGTCGTCATGACCGTCAGACCGGCAGGTCTCGGAATACCGCACTTTTCCAGTACTTCATCAAAGCGTTCTCTGTCCTCTGCGGCATCAATATCATCTGCGGAAGTACCCAGAATATTGACGCCCATATCAGCCAGATAGCGTGTCAGCTTAATGGCAGTCTGACCGCCGAACTGTACCACAACGCCATAGGGCTTTTCGGTGTTGATAATATTGGCAACGTCCTCCTTGGTGAGGGGGTCGAAATACAGACGGTCGCCGGTATCAAAGTCCGTGGAAACAGTCTCCGGGTTATTGTTGCAGATCACTGCCTCGCAGCCCATTTCTTTCAGCGTCCATACGCAGTGTACAGAGCAGTAGTCAAACTCGATACCCTGACCGATACGAATAGGACCAGAGCCGAATACAATGACCTTTTTCTTGCCGCTGTTCTGACGTTCAATGAATTCCTCTGCCTCGTTTTCGTCGTCGTAAGTGGAGTAGAAATATGGTGTCTCTGCCTTGAATTCCCCGGCACAGGTGTCAACCATTTTGTAAACCGCATGGCGGTGCATAGGGCATTTCTTACCGGAAATACGTTCAATTGTGGCATCCAGATAGCCATACTGCTTTGCCAGAAGATACAGATCCTCTGTGAGAGGCTTCTCTGCCATTTCCCGTTCCAGTTCCACCAGATTCAGCAGCTTGTTCAGGAACCAGCAGTCCACCATAGTCAGCTCGTGGAGCTTTTCTACGGGTACGCCACGCTTCAATGCCTCGTACAGCTGGAATGCACGCTCATCGTCCACTACATTCAGACGCTCCATGATCTCTTCCAGGGGCATCTCCTCGTACTTCTTCATATTCATGGAATCCACGCCCAGCTCTGTGGAACGGACAGCCTTCATGATTGCCTGTTCGAAGCTGGTACCGATTGCCATGACCTCACCGGTTGCCTTCATCTGGGTACCCAGGGTACGCTTTGCATAGACGAACTTATCGAACGCCCACTTGGGATACTTGACAACCACATAGTCCAGTGCCGGCTCAAAGCAAGCATAGGTTTTTCCGGTGACCTGATTGATGATCTCGTCCAGGGTATAGCCGATGGCGATTCTTGCGGCAACCTTTGCAATGGGGTAGCCTGTCGCCTTGGATGCCAGTGCGGAAGAACGGGACACACGGGGATTTACTTCAATGACGGCATAGTCCATACTGGTGGGATGCAGTGCAAACTGACAGTTGCAGCCGCCCTCCACTTTCAGCTCGGAAATAATATCCAGCGCCGCAGTACGGAGCATCTGGTATTCCCGGTCTGTCAGTGTCACAGCCGGTGCAATAACGATACTGTCACCGGTGTGTACGCCAACGGGGTCGAAGTTTTCCATGGAGCAGACGGTGATCACATTGCCCTTGCGGTCACGGATGACCTCGAACTCGATCTCCTTCCAGCCGCTGATGCACTTCTCAATGAGTACCTGGGTAATGGGCGAGAGACGCAGACCGTTCTTTGTAATATCCCGGAGCATTTCTTCATTGTCCGCAATACCGCCGCCGGTACCGCCCAGTGTGAATGCAGGACGGACAATCACCGGATAGCCGATGGTCTCAGCAAACGCCACAGCGTCCTCAATGGTCTCCACAACCTTCGAGGGAATGCAGGGCTGGTTGATTTTTTCCATGGTATCCTTGAATGCCTGGCGATCCTCTGCCTTGTGGATGGTCAGAGGGTCAGCACCCAGAAGCTTTACGCCGTTTGCCTCCAGGAATCCCTCCTCCGCCAGCTGCATGGACAAGGTCAGACCAGTCTGACCGCCCATGGTGGAGAGAAGGCTGTCGGGCTTTTCGATCTGGATGATACGCTTTACCACATCCAGTGTCAACGGCTCGATATACACCTTATCCGCCATGGCCTTGTCGGTCATGATGGTAGCCGGATTGGAGTTAATGAGGACGACCTCCAGCCCCTCCTGTTTCAGGGCACGGCACGCCTGAGTGCCTGCATAGTCAAACTCAGCCGCCTGTCCGATGATGATCGGGCCGGAGCCGATGACGAGAACCTTTTTGATATCATTTCTCAATGGCATAACTTACTTCTTCTCCTTTTCCATCACAGAGGTGAATTCATCAAACAAATAAGCGGTATCCAGCGGTCCGCCGTGTGCCTCGGGATGGAACTGGACGGTGAACGCATTGATCTTATGATACCGGATGCCCTCGCAGGTCTGGTCGTTTGCATTGATATGGGAAACCGTGCCCACAGCCGGGTCGAGACTCTCCCCCACAACGGCATAGCCGTGATTCTGGCTGGTGACATAGGTACGGTGGCTATTGAGGTCAATGACAGGCTGATTTGCCCCACGGTGACCATATTTCAGCTTTTCCGTCCTGCATCCCTGAGACAGTGCCAGAAGCTGGTGTCCCAGACAGATGCCGAAGATGGGGATGCCCAGTGCGGCGATCTCACGGACATTGTCAATGACCGCCTGATTTTCCGAAGGGTCTCCCGGGCCGTTGGACAGCATAATGCCATCGGGTTTCAGTTCCAGCAGTTCCTTTGCAGTCGTAGTTGCCGGGAGTACGATAACCTCACATCCACGCTTCACCAGTTCATTACGAATATTGCGTTTATAGCCGAAATCGTAGAGTGCCACTCTATATCTAGGTGTACCCTCGCTGTAAGTTCTCGGCTCTGTACCAGTAACGGCCGCGATTGCATCCCGGATCACATAGCTGCGTACTTGTTCCAGCAGTTCGTCCTTCTTGGCATAGACATCTTCCGTGGTAATGACGCCGTTCATAACGCCCACTTCCCGGATGATACGTGTCAGCTTCCGGGTATCAATATTGTAGATACCCACGATATTCTGTTCTTTCAGAAATGCGTCAACATCGCCCTCCATACGGAAATTGGACGGTGTATTGCACCATTCCCGCACAATATAGCCGCCGATATAGGAACGTGCGGACTCATTGTCTGCCTGATTGACTCCATAATTTCCGATCAGCGGAAATGTCTGTGTAACCAGCTGACCAAAATAGCTGGGATCCGTCAGTGTTTCCTGATAGGCAGTCATACCCGTCGTAAACACGACCTCACCGATCACGGTTCCCTTTACACCGAAATGCAGGCCCTCAAAAATTGTTCCGTCTGCCAGAAGCAGATAGGCCTTGTCGCCTCGCTCCAATAATGACATGACACCAGTCCTTTCCTATCAATTAAAGATACGCCGTAATATCGTCACGCATCCGAATGGCTTCTCTTCTTGCCGCCTGTGCGAAATCTGTTTCGAGACAGTCCGGCTCCTTCTTCCAGGCACACATAATGGCACGGGAAGAATTCACAACAGCACCTCTGCCGTTTGCATCAAATGCCCCGGCAACACCCTGTGCACCACCGCCCTGTGCGCCGTAGCCTGGCACCAGGAACATGGTATGGGGCAGCTTTTTCCGCAGTGCAGCCAGCTGTTCCGGATAGGTAGCACCTACCACTGCACCTACGGAAGAATACCCATAGGCACCGATCTGATCTGCGCCCCAGTTCTCACACATTTCGCCCATGATCTCATAGACGGGCTTTCCGTCGATCTCTCTGTCCTGGAGTTCACCGCTGGAGGGATTGGATGTCTTTGCCAGTACAAAAATCCCCTTGTCATACTGGACACACATATCCAGCAGGGGCTGGATACCATCTGTGCCCAGATAGCCGTTTACGGTGAGAGCGTCTGCCCCGAAGGCATCCAGGGATATGCCATCTACATCCGTTTTTCCCAGATGTGCCGTGGCATATGCGGTCATGGTAGCACCGATATCGTTGCGCTTGCCGTCGGTCATGACGAACATGCCCTTTTCCTGGGCATAGCAGATAGTCTCTGCCAGTGTACGCACGCCCTGCCAGCCGTACATTTCATAGTACGCTGCCTGTGGCTTGATGGCGGGTACCACATCGTACAGTGCATCAATGAGTGCTTTGTTGAATGCCAGAAGTGCGGCAGCAGCGCCCTCCAGGGTGCGGCCATATTCCAAAAAGCAGGCATCCTGTATAAACCGGGGGACATATTCCAGACGAGGATCCAGCCCGGCGACAGACGGATTTTTCAGTTCGTCGATCCGTTTGATCAATCTATCCAATGACATAGCATGATTCCTTTCGATTCTTTATTTCACGTTATACGTTATAATCCATATCCTGATAGCGCACAGCGCCGTCCGTGATGGTATACACAGGTTTTCCCACGAGAGTCTTCCCCTTCCAGATCACATTCCGTGCCTTGGAGTGCATTTTTTCCGGTTCCACCGTCCATGCATAATCTGTATCCACCAGCGTCAGGTCAGCCCGTTCGCCCACAGCGATCTGCACCTGGGGCAGCCCCAGAATCTGTCTCGGACGAATCGCCATACGTTCCACCAACTGCGGTAGGGTCAGATATCCGGCGTGCACCAGCTTCAGGGATGCCGCCAGTGAAGTTTCCATACCGATAACACCATTGGGTGCGTGTGCAAAGTCCGCTTTTTCCTCCAGCGCATGGGGTGCATGGTCTGTAACGATACAGTCAATGGTACCGTCCAGTATGCCCTCCAATACTGCCCTGCGGTCTTCTTCGGTACGCAGAGGCGGATTCATACGATAGTCCGCATCCCGTCCCAGCACAGCCTCCTCCGTCATGAGGAAGTAATGGGGGCAGGTCTCACAGGTAACCTTTACGCCGTGTGCCTTTGCTTGACGGATGATCTCCACGCTGCCTTTTGTACTCACGTGAGCAATGTGAATGGGGGTGTCAGTAGATGCCGCAAGGATGATCTCCCGTGCGGTGATATAGTCCTCCGAAGCCCTGTCCATACCCTTGACGCCCAGAGTTTCCGAAGCCAGTCCCCGATTCACGATACCGCCAGCAATGATGGACATATCCTCACAGTGGGAGATCACCGGGATTCCCAGCTCGTGTGCCCGGATCAGCGCCGTCCGCATGGTTTCAGCGCATTCCACTGGTCTGCCGTCATCGGAGACAGCGCAGATACCGGCATCCTTCAGTGCGGCATAGTCGCACAGTGTCTCACCTTTCAGACCCTTGGTAATGCAGCCCACAGGGTGTACATCCACGCCAGTCTGTGCGGCTTTTTCACGGATATAGCGTACTGTTTCCACACTGTCGATGGCAGGGGAAGTATTTGGCATACAGGCAACGCCGGTAATGCCGCCGGCAAGGGCTGCGGCTGCGCCAGTGAGGATATCCTCCTTGTGGGTCTGTCCGGGGTCACGGAGATGCACATGCATATCGAACAGTCCCGGCAGTGCCGTAAGGCGTGAGCCGTCAATGACCAGATCTGCCGGATCCGTCAGCGCCTGTCCCAGCTTTACGATCTTTCCGTCCCGGATGAGCATATCGCACCTTGGCAGCACAGCATGCTGGACAATCCTTATATTCTCAATGCGTATGGTCTGCTTCATGGTGTATCCTCCTCCGGTGAATTCTGATAGATCTCCACGCAGTCTGTACCATCGATCTCCGTCACGGAGACACGGACGGTTTCCGTCTGCGCCGTGGGTACGTTCTTGCCGATATAATCGGGACGGATGGGAAGTTCCCGGTGTCCCCTGTCCACCAGTACTGCAAGCTGCATACACTGGGGTCTGCCGATGGCAAGAATGGCATCTATGGCAGCACGGCAGCTTCGTCCGGTGTAGAGGACATCGTCTACAATGACCACACGCTTGTCCTGCACCGGAAAGTCAATGGTACTTCTGGCACAGTGAGACGGATCGGCAGTGCGATCATCCCGGTACGGTGTAATATCCAGCGCACCGAATTCCACCTGTACCTGTTCCAGTTCGTAGATTTTCCGGGCGATCCGTTCCGCCAGCACAACGCCTCGGGACAGGATACCCACAATGCAGAGTCCCTCTGCGCCGCGGTTGCGTTCCAGGATCTCATAGGTGATCCGGGCAACCGCACGTCTCATGGCATTTTCATCCATGATCATTGCTTTTTTCTCCATGTGCACCTCCCACAAGAGCCAGTCTTGCCTTTCTGCAGGCTCTAAAAAAGCACTTACCCATTTGTGACAGGTAAGCGCTTACAATAACTGCATTCAAATTGCATAAAAAGGACATGCCTCATTTTTAAAACGCCTTGTCAACCTCACGGGATCAACTTAAAGGATTCATTTCTAAGTATTATACCACAATTCAAAGATTTTGTCCAGTGCTTTTTTGCAATTTCTGAAAATTTTATGGTTCTTCTGTCGAAAGAGCAGTAATTGCCCGCACCACCGACGCATTCCCAATTGCACAATTGTAAAAGCGCAGCGGGCGGATGATATCAATGTCATTAACTTAACACTAGCCAAGCGAGGCGAAATCTGCTAAAATAAAGAA
>NZ_DXUU01000057.1 GCF_019417665.1 Ruminococcus sp. | reverse complement strand
AGAAAAGATGCAAGCAAGATGCGTGCGAAAAGATGCTGAACAGGCTCTTATGCAAAAGGATTTTCCGTGGGATAGCGCACGCCCTTGGGCTGGTTATAGCCGATCTGCGTCACATCCACGCCCAGATACTTGAACACCTCATAAATGGCCTTGCCATGATGTCCGAATGCCACTGCGCCATGGTGGGGGAAGTTGTTCTGGATGAGCACATGGCGATAGAACCGTGCCATTTCCGGAATGGCGAAAATACCGATAGCGCCAAAGGAATGTGTCGCCGCCGGGAGCACCTCACCCTGGGCGATGTAAGCGTTCAGCTTGGCATCGGCTGTGGACTGAAGTCGGAAGAAAGTGATATCGCCCGGTACAATGTCGCCCTCCAGCGTGCCCTGAGTTACTTCCTCCGGGAGACTCCGTGCCATAATGAGCTGATACTTCATCTCGCAGAAAGACAGCTTCTTGGTGGTGGTATTGCCGCAGTGGAAGCCCATGAAGGTATCCGTCAGAGTATAAGGGAATTTTCCGGCAATTTCGCTCTCATACAGATCTCTGGGCACGGTGTTGTTGATATCCAGCAGTGTTACTGCATCTTCGCTGACCACAGTGCCGATAAATTCGCTCAGTGCGCCGTAAATATCCACTTCGCAGGAAACGGGAATCCCCCTGCCAGTGAGACGGCTGTTTACATAACATGGCACAAAGCCGAACTGGGTCTGGAATGCCGGCCAGCACTTTCCGGCAATTGCCACATATTCCCGATAGCCTTTGTGCTCCTCGATCCAGTCCAGCAGCGTCAGCTCATACTGCGCCAGCTTCGGCAGGATCTCCGGTTTTTTGTTGCCGGCGCCCAGCTCTGCCTCCATATCCTTGACCACCTCAGGGATCCGGGGGTCACCCTCATGCTTGTGGAAGGCTTCAAACAGATCCAGCTCGGAGTTTTCCTCGATCTCTACGCCCAGATTGTATAGCTGCTGAATGGGGGCATTACATGCCAGGAAATTCAGGGGACGAGGGCCAAAGCTAATGATTTTCAGATGGTTCAGACCATAGACCGCACGGGCAATGGGCAGGAACTCGTGGATCATATCGGCGCATTCCTCTGCCGTGCCCACAGGATATTCCGGGATGTATGCCTTTACGCCCCGGAGCTTCAGGTTATAGCTGGCGTTGAGCATACCGCAGTAAGCATCGCCCCGGCTGCATGACAGCACACCGGTGTTTTCTTCGGCAGCAGCGCAAAACATTTTCGGGCCGTCGAAGTGCTTTGCCAACAGCGTCTCGGAGATTTCCGGACCGAAATTGCCCAGATAAACGCACAGGGCATTGCATCCGGCCTTTTTCAGATCGTCCAGCGCTTGTACCATGTGGATCTCGCTCTCCACGATACATACCGGGCACTCATAAATGTCCGAAGCGTCGTACTTTTTCGTGTAGGCATCCACCAGCGCCTTTCTCCGGTTCACCGAAAGGCTCTCCGGAAAACAGTCCCGGCTCACGGCAACAATGCCGACTTTCATTTTTGGAATATTTATCATGAGAAAACGTCCTTTCCATTTTTGTAAATTTTATTTGGCGGTGGAAGGATGATTTCACCCACAAACAAAAATCTACTATATTTCCTTTAGTATATCACATCTTTTCGCCTTTGGCAACTATATTTCTTCGAAATCCCCCCAAATCTCTATAGACATTTACTGGAGAATATGGTATACTGAAAGCAGAAGAACCTGCCGACTTTTCAGAAAGGGAAGACAATATGAAAATATACCACAGATGGATCGCCGCCGCAGCTGCACTTGCCGCATTACAGCTGCCCCTGAATATTTCCGCCGCAGCCCAGACGAATACCGGCCGGATAACAAATATGACCCAGTTCTACGACAACTGGAAAGCACGCTATCTTGTGCAGAATACCTATGTCACAGACGAGACCCAATATTATGTGTACTACAGCGATGAACACTACAGCGGAAACGGCTCTGTGGCGGTGACAGTTTCCGAAGCCCACGGCTACGGGATGCTCATTACGGCATCCATGGCGGCATATGACCCCCAGGCGCAGGAACTGTTCGACGGCATGGTGCGGTATTATCAGGCGCACCCCAGTGAGATCGGAAAGCACCTCATGGCATGGCAGCAGAGCGACAACGGCTCGGCGCTGGTGGAAGAAGACGGCGCAGACTCCGCCTCTGACGGGGATATGGACATCGCCTATGCCCTGCTCCTTGCTGACACAGTATGGGGCAGTGACGGCGCATATAACTACCATGATATGGCGATCTCCGTACTCCACGATATTATGGAATATGAAGTGAACCACAACACCTGGACTATCAATCTGGGGGACTGGGCACACTGGGAAGAAGAGGGTGACCAATACTATGGTGCGACCCGTTCCTCCGACTTTTTCCTGCAATATTATCCGGTTTTCGCCGAAGTTACCGGAGATGACAACTGGATGAAAGTCTACGACAGCACCAATGCCATCATTGACAGCGTGGTGGAACAGTACGGAACAGGACTGCTGCCGGATTTCCTGATCCCCGACGAAAACGGCGGCTATATGCCTGCACCGAAAAATTTCCTGGAAGATGTGACAGACGGGCAGTATGCCTATAACAGCTGCCGCACCCCTTGGCGTATTGGCATGGACTATCTGGTGAACAAGAACGCAACGGCAAAAAAATGTCTGGACGCCATGAATACTTTTATCATAAACAAAACCGGCGGCGACCCCTGGGAGATCCGGGCTGGATATACCCTGGACGGCACTGCCACACAGGACTATGACGATCTCTGCTTTACAGCGCCGTTCCTGATCGCAGCAAAATGCGGTACGGATACGGATTGGGAAAATGAACTGCGTGACTGTATCCTGGAATACGGCGACGACGTGTATTACGGGGATACCATAAAAATGCTGTGCTTGATCGCAGATGCAGACGCATGGATCGTGCCGGAAAAGCAGCCCGATCAAACAGAGACAACTGCGGAAACAACCACAGAAACTTCTGAGGAAACCACCACAGAGACTACAGCCGCACCCCAGAACACCTTAGGGGATATCAATCTGGACGGACAGACCACTCTGGCAGATATAGTACTGCTGCTGCAATATCTTCTGGGAAATGAGACCCTGTCTCAGGAGCAGACAGTTCGTGCAGATATGCAGCAGGACGGCATCGTAAACGGCATGGATCTGGCTGTGCTGCGGCAGGAACTGATCAATAAAGCATGATCCCCCAAAAAAACGGCGAGAGAATTACTCTCGCTGTTTTTTTAGAATCAAGACAATACCACCCAAAATAAATTCCTGCAAATTCCTATAAAAAAATAGGGACTAGCATTGACAAAACCGGGAAAACAGCATATAAAAAAGTGAAATAGGAGCTGTCACATTGCCCTGAAACAGATGCTGTGAATGTGCTCCGAAGTGCAGTACCAATATTGCGGTATTGTCTTAGAGTCTGTTCAGTATCTGGGCGTGCGCAGATTGCGCAGTCAGATTTTTTGGGAGATGAAGTGAAAAACGGAGGAAATCCTTTGTGGATTTCCGAGTATTT
Source organism: Ruminococcus sp. (assembly GCF_019417665.1). Lineage (GTDB taxonomy): Bacteria > Bacillota > Clostridia > Oscillospirales > Ruminococcaceae > Ruminococcus_C. The sequence continues at coordinate 10,462 of NZ_DXUU01000057.1, read as the reverse complement.
TCGCAAAATCTTCCAGAAAAGATGCAAGCAAGATGCGTGCGAAAAGATGCTGAACAGGCTCTTATGTATGAAAAAACGGAGGTTTCTTATGAAAGCATGGTTGTCAAAATTTGCATCGGGAATCGGCGTATGTCTGCTCATTGCGATTCCGGCATGGCTTCTGGTAAAGCTGATCCCGGCGCTGGAGATCATAGGTGCACCAGTCATTGCCATTCTCGCCGGCATGATCATCACCATTTTCTGGCGGGACAAGCACAAGGCACAAGCAGGGATCGGCTTCTGCGCCAAGGCAGTGCTGCAATGTGCCGTGGTGCTTCTGGGCTTCGGGCTAAATCTGTCCACCATCGCAAAGGTAGGCGCCACTTCCCTGCCCATCATTCTCTCCACCATTGCCACATCCCTCATTCTTTCGTTCCTGCTGTGCAAGCTTCTGCGGATTCCGTCCAAAACGGCAACACTGGTAGGCGTGGGGTCTTCCATCTGCGGCGGTTCGGCAATTGCTGCCACTGCACCAGTTATTGATGCAGATGATGAGGAAGTAGCACAGTCCATCTCAGTTATCTTCCTATTTAATGTTATTGCAGCAGTGGTGTTCCCCACCTTTGGCGGCATGATCGGGCTGTCTGACGACGGCTTTGCCCTTTTTGCCGGAACTGCGGTCAATGACACTTCTTCGGTCACAGCGGCGGCTTCCACCTGGGACTCCCTGCACAAGACCGGAGGCGCTGTGCTGGAGGGGGCTACTATTGTAAAACTGACCCGAACTCTTGCCATTATCCCCATTACCCTGGTGCTGGCACTGGTACGGATGCGCAAAGAGAAAAAAGCCGGTGCAGCCGGCACTTCCGGCGTCAGCTTCAAGAAGATCTTCCCCATGTTCATCCTGTACTTCGTGCTGGCATCCGTTGTGACGACCCTGGTAAATGTCCTGCTGTCCGGCAATGCGCTGGAGATATCAAACAGCATTTTCGGCGGTCTGAAAGAACTGAGCAAGTTCTTTATTGTGCTGGCAATGGCTGCTATTGGATATAATACAGACATTGTGAAACTGGTGAGAACCGGCGGAAAGCCCATTCTCCAGGGCTTCTGCTGCTGGGTCGCCATCACCAGCGTCAGCCTGGCAATGCAGCATGTGCTGGGTATCTGGTAAACGCATGGAAATAATTGCAAAACACAGGAATGTAAATGTGATGCCGATATAGAAGGTTTAAGCCCGAAAGCAGTTTGAGAGAACCGATTTCGGGCTTGTTTTTGTGATTGTATTACTGGTGTAAATCAGGATTTAAACTCCAAGACAATCTATTATAGGCTTAATATATTTCTTATCGGTCCAATCACATTTTTCGTTTCCGGCAGCCATTAAAGCCTTTTCCCATATCTCATAGTCATCAGGATTTTTTTTGGATACTGCTTTTCTTAACATACTACACATAGTCCTATCTTTGAATGACATTGAATCCATATCCCAAGAACCTCGGCAATAAAAGCAAGGAATATTGGTTAATGCATCTTTCATATTATGACTTTTGATCTGTTGAAAAGCACTTTCTTCATATGGAGAAGCACCACAACAAAACACAATTATTTTCTTCTTTGCCAACTGTTTGATGTTCTTTTTCAGAAATGATAAACCAGCGATTCCAGAAGCATATATTCCGCCACCTAAAATAATTGTATCATACTTTACAATATCTTTAATTGTTGCTGTTTTTGTTTCAATACAGGAAAAACCTGTTTCTACCGAAATCCAATCTGCATATTTCTTTGTAGCACCATATTTTGATTGATATAAAATTATTCCGTTCATTTTTCCCTCCAACTTCCCATTTATCTTAGCAACCATTATACAACAAAGCAGTCTCTTTGTCAATCATAATTATAGGGCTGTTGCACGCAGTCAAAATCCCACAAGAAAACGGTGCGATGTGGGCATCGCACCCTACAAATCACCACGAATTACATGACATTTTGTAGGGGTCGATGTCCACATCGACCCGTGAATCAGGATTTTGCTGCCTTACAACAGCCCTTTGTTTTTATTACATTTTCTGCGGCAGAGGCAGAATTTTCTGCACTGCCTGGATTTCTTCCATGGTGGCAAGATTCTCAGAAAAGGCACTTGCCGCACCTGCCGCTGCGCCCAGATGGAGCGCCTTGCTGTAGTCGTGAGTCTGAATCCATCCGGTCATGAAGCCGGCAATCATGGAATCTCCGGCGCCCACATCGTTGACCACCGTGCCCGAAGCGGCATCCTGCACCAGCACCTGCCCATCCTCTGTACAGAGCACAGCACCCTGACTGGACATGGAGACAAGCACATTCCGGGCACCCTGTTCCAGAAGTTTTTTGCCATATGCGGCGGCATCCTCCCGGCTCTCGATCTTCACGCCGAAGAGATCCCCCAGTTCGTGGTGATTGGGTTTCACCAGAAACGGACGGTGGGGCAATGCCTGGAGCAGCGTATCCCCTGTTGCATCCACGATAATATCCAGCCCGGCATTCCGCAGCCGTTCCATCCAGTCTGCATAGACGGTTTTCGGCATGGACGGCGGCACACTTCCGGCGAGGATCAGCACATCTCCCGGCACCATTTCCGTCAGCTGGCGCAGCAGTTCGTCCTGTGCGGCGGCGGAAATATCCGGGCCGGGTGCGTTCAGTTCCGTGGTCTCATCGGTGCCCCGGAGCTTCACATTGATCCGGGAACAACCGTCCTCCAGGTGGATAAACCGGCAGTGACAGCCGCTTTTTTCCATACGCAGTTCAATTTCATCCCCCACGAATCCTGCCACAAAGCCCAGGGCAGTGGTTTCCATGCCAAGATGGTGGAGCACCACAGACACATTCAGCCCTTTTCCCCCGGCGAGAAGTCCCACTGCATCGGCACGATTCGTTTCGCCGGGCTTCAACTGCCCCAGTTCCATGCGATAGTCCAGGGACGGATTGCAGGTCACAGTATAAATCATATCAAACACCTCTTATCAATGCATCATTATAATGGAATCACTGATTAAATCACGCCTTGCGGCTTGGCACGCATCTTGCTTGCATATTTCCCGTCATATTTCACAAAAATGCTCGTGAATACACAAAGTATTCACTGCGCTTTTTGTTTCATCTGACGAAAAATCTGACGCAGTTTATGCTCGTAGAGTACAATCTGCGCACCAGATTTAATCAGTGCTTCCATAATATCTGCACTTCTCTCTTGAATTATGCATTATGTATTTCATGATGTTCCGTACAAAGGTTAATGACAGGGATACCCTTTTGTCTTGCCATGCGCACAGTCTGTGCAGTGCCGGTTCTGCCGTCCGGCTCCTGGCAGTAGCAGATACAGCAGTCCGCCAGATCCACCAGCCGCTGGTTCCGCCGGCGCATGCAGGTTTTGGTATATTCCTCAGAGACAAACTCCCGGGAATCTGCCGCCGCATAGATGCAGTCATAGGCAAGGCGTTGTTCCGGTGTCCAGCGAGCCGTCTGTTCCTCCCGGGAACAGGGGAGCACCAGATGCAGTGCGATCCCCGGGTAGTCCTCCCGGAGATCCAGCACCAGCTGGGCACAATAGGTATCCCAGCCCACAGCACCGCCGGTGTAGAAATCCACAAAGCCGTTGGAAATGGCTGTTTCCAGGATGCGCTGCAATTCAAGAAGCACCTCCGGAAGCAACTGCTTTGGAATCGTACGATGCCCCGTAAAACATATGGCTCTTTCCATGCCTGCACCTCCCTGTAAAAAATCACCGCCCGGTTCATGAGGCGGTGAGGTTCTTCTATAGTATACCCGTTTTTGATAAAGCTGTCAAGGAAAATCTTGACGGATTTCCTGGAAACTGCTATAATAAACAACGTCCCCTTTGCAGCTGCAATACAAGTTCCAAACACAGGTTAAAAAATTACTACTTATATACGAATTGTGCTATCTTTTCAAAGACAAATATGGTACAATAAATGCAGAATCATTATGACTGTGCTGTCCGTACCGGAATTTTGAAAATGTCATTTCCAGAATGGAGACGCATAGTATATGGTCACACAACCTGGATTTGCCAGGAGACAGAATTGTTCCGCCTGTCTTCGGCATTATGTCCAAAAGTTGACTCCCTGATCCGGTGATGCCGCCGCGGATATCCAGAACCGAAATCTCGTTCCAATTCCATCCATACGGTATCGCTAACCAGATCGGGACATTGTATTACCCTTTGCAGAAATTTCATCCCCTATATTATGAGAGGAAACCGCCATGAAACATCATCTGAAAAAATATCTCGCCATACTGACTTCCTGTATGGTTTTGTCTACCGCTGTGTCTGCACTCCCCATAACGGCAGAAGCAGCAGCCAATATGATCAGTAATTCCACCTTTGACAGCGGCACATCCGGCTGGGGCATTTACAAGGAAAGCGGCGGCAAAGCGTCCCTTTCCACAGACAGCGGCAGGCTCGCTCTGACTGTCAGCAACGTGGGAACGCTGAATTATGCCATACAGATGTACTACGATATTGTTCCGCTGTATCAAAACGGCGTGTACCGCCTCAGCTATGAGATCTCTTCTTCTGCAGACCGTTATGTGGAATGTATGATCCAACAGAACGGCGGCACATATCAGGCGTATACCTGGAAAGGACTTGACCTGACCTCTGAATCCCAGACAGTGGACTACACCTTCACCATGAAAGCAGATACCGATATTATGGCAAAGCTAGTGTTCAACTGCGGCAATGAGGGAGAAGAGCTGCCGGAACACACCATTTATCTGGACAACGTGGTGCTGGAACTTGTAGACGACAGCAATGTGGATTACTCCGAAATTCTCCCCTATGAACCGGATATTTCCATAAACCAGGTGGGCTATAAGCCTTCCAGCGAAAAGATTGCCGTTTTCCGGGATGTGACGACAGAGACTGCATTTTCCGTTGTCAATGCAGATACAGAAGAAATCGTCTATACCGGGGAACTCTATGACGAAACCCAGAATGCCAGCGCCAATGAGACCGATTTTTACGGAGATTTTTCCGCTGTCACAGAACCGGGCACGTATTACATTACCTGCGGTGACCTGGACGATTCCTATGCCTTTGAAATTGCCGATGATGTGTATGGCGCATTGCTGGACGATTCTGTCAGGATGCTCTATCTCCAGCGATGCGGCACAGAGGTGGTGGACGATACTTTCAGCCACACCGCCTGCCATACCGGTAAAGCGACTGTCTATGGCACAAACGATACCATTGATGTCAGCGGCGGCTGGCATGATGCCGGAGATTATGGCAGATATGTCGTACCCGGTGCAAAATCCGTTGCCGACCTGCTCTATGCATATGAAGCCAATCCAGAGTTGTACAGCGATGCCATCGGGATTCCCGAAAGCGGAAACGGTGTACCTGACATTCTGGACGAGGTGCGCTATGAACTGGAGTGGATGCTGAAAATGCAGGCAGAATCCGGCGGCGTCTATCACAAAGTCACCTGTGCAAACTTCCCTGGCTATGTCATGCCGGAATATGAGACAGGCGAACTGATCGTGACCCCGGTTTCCACCACAGCCACTGCCGATTTTTGTGCATCCATGGCAATGGCGTATGAATTCTACGGCGAGATCGACAGCGAATTTGCGCAGACCTGCCTTTCCGCTGCACAGCGGGCATGGGCATTCTTAGAGGAAAACCCCAACCTGATCTTTCAAGATCCCGAAGATATCACCACCGGCGCATATGGTGACAGTTTCGACAAAGATGAACGTTACTGGGCAGCTGCACAGATGTACCGTGCAACAGGAGAACAGACCTATCTCACTGCTCTGGAAAGCATGTCTGTACAGACCGGGCTGGACTGGTCCACTGTGGGAGATTACGGCAATCTGGCGATTCTGACCATGAAAGATGCGGATACTTCTTCCACGGTTTACACAAGAGCAAAAGCCTCCGTTCTTTCTCAGGCGGACAGACTGGCTGCAGCAACCACAAACAGCCCCTATGGGGTAGCAGTTTCCCGCTTCAACTGGGGCAGCAATATGACCGTTGCCAATGCCGGCATCATACTGGGTATTGCATACCAGCTGACCGGGGAAAACGCCTATCATACCGCAGCAGAATCCAATCTGAATTATCTGCTGGGAAAAAATCCTAACGGCGTATGCTTTGTCACCGGATACGGCACAGTTTCTCCGGAAAATCCCCACCACAGACCGTCCATGGCAAAGAAACAGGCCATGCAAGGTATGCTGGTAGGCGGCGTCAACTCTAATCTGGAGGACAGCGCTGCAAAGGCATATCTGGTGAATACACCTTCCGCCAAATGCTATGTAGATCATTCGGAAAGCTATTCCACCAATGAGATCACCATCTACTGGAATTCACCCCTGACCTATCTGCTTTCTCTGACGGATATCACAGCGCCGGAAACTGTCCGGGGCGATGTGAACGCAGACGGCACATGCTCCGCTGCGGATCTGGTCATGATGCAGAAATTCCTGCTTTGTGACGGCGGTCTGACCAGCTGGAAAAACGGTGACCTGAATACAGATCGCCGCATCAACGGGTTTGACCTGAGCCTGCTGCGCCAGCTTCTGTTGGAAAATCAGAAAACGACATAATCGCCATTCTCACCATTCTTCCATAAAGAAAAGCAACTGCAAATTCCTTTTCAGGAACGCAGTTGCTTTTTTCTGTATCCATATATTATCCATGGCAAACACCGGATGCAGCCGGTTTCCCATATTTATTGATCGTTATATGTCACCCACTGATACCTTGCTGTCAGGGGTGTTGTTCCGTCATAGGCCTTAAGCCAACCATCCACACCGATCCCCGGCCAGGTGTTCATCATGATCTTGCCCGGTGTGGTAGGAATATTGCTGGTCGCACGATAAACTTCCACACCGTCCACATACCACGCAATATACTCCGGCTGCCAATCGAAGCCGTAGGTGTGGTAGCCCTCCGATGCATCAAATCCCAGGTCGTACATGTACTCATGATTGCCCACGCCATTGGTATAGTAGTTGAATTGCACCTTTGTGGTGTCCTTACCGAGAATTTCAATGTCGATCTCATCCCAAGGGTTATTATCAGACGGACCTGTATAAGTGAAAAACGAAGAGACAACGCCGTCATTTTTGATCGCCTGCATGGATGTCTCATAGTAGCCGTAGTGGTAGAAATCCGCTGTCCGGTACTCACCGCCGGAATAATGATAGTTGCCTGTGGAATCTTTGTCAATGGAAAGATGCAAAGCGCCGTCATGGATCACAGCGTTTTCCTTATACCAGCCGCAGTCAAAGCAAGAACCATTGCCCCAGCCATTGGATGCAAAGAACAAGGGCGTTTCACCTTCCCGGAAATCTGCCGCCATCGTGGCAGAACTGTTCATAGCAGTGCCGTAGTCTGGAATTTCTTTGCCGGAAATGGGGAACTGTGTCACTTCGCCTAGAAGATATTCCTGCAAAAGCTTCAGATCGGTTTCGTCCACACTGCCGCTCTGATCCACATCCGCAGCCATTTCGGCTTCTGTACTGCTGAAACCGTTCACATAGCCGTTTCTGGCAAGCGCTAGGTCAAACCCGTCAATTTTCTGATCCTGGTTCAAATCTCCTAGGATCGCATTTTCTGCATTTGCTATGATGACAACTGTATCCTGCATTGCCAATTCTGCTGGGAGACAAGCACAGCAAACAACCGCAGAGATACCCGCCGCAATTCGTTTTATGCCCATAATATTTCCTCCTTGACCTCTCAATGAGATACGTTCCGTATCCTATACTCCAATTATAATAGAAAAATTTTGGGGAGGATACCAGAATCCACACAAAAGTAGTACTTTCTTAACCTAGTGTGTGCAATCTATGCAAATACGTTCTACTCTTTCTCTATTTTTTTATTTAGCCAGCCCACAGTATAATACCGCTTGCGGTACTCCTTGGGAGTAATGCCAATATACTTTTTAAATTGCTTGATGAAATAGCTCTGGGAACTGAATTGCAGATAATTGCTGATCTCCAGGGCGGAATAGTCGGAAAACTGGAGCAAACTTGCAGCAGCTTCGATCTTCTTCTGCATAATGTACGAGCTGATGGATACGCCCATTTCAGCGCGGAACAGACGGGACACATAGGACACAGTGCACGAGACAAAATCAGCAATATCCTGAACCAGTATTTTCTCGTGAAGATGGTCGCTGATATAATCCAGCATAAGGGCAGCGGTTTTCGAATAAATATGCCCGTTCCGGATCTGCCGCATACGTTTTGTGAATGCAATGGTCATCCGGTAGTGGACATCGTGGATCTCCTCCTGATTCCGGCAGCAGTCGGTCTGCTGAATGTACACATCGCTGAAACTATAGGCTTCCTCCGGCGTCATTCCGCCGTTAATGCAGAACCGGGTGATCATGGCAATAGACACCACCAGGTGGTACTTCAGATTCCGCAAAGGATCCTCACTAAGCTTGCCGAAGCCCTCTCCGCCCAGGGGCGTAAACAGGGTTTTCACTGTTTCCATACTGCCTGAACGCACGCTCTCATAAAATGCCATTTCCCGTTCAAAAGGGGCATGCTTCCATCCATTTTCCCGCTTTTCAAAGAAATGTTTGGACAAGGCTTTCTGGGTGTCCAGGTGATAGGTTTCATCTTCCTCTGTGTCGTTGATCATATCTGGGATTTCCTGATCCTGGGGCATGGCAATTTTCCTTTCTTTTTGAGTAATATGTCCAATGTTTTCACCATTATAGCATATTTTTTTATGCTTTGCAAGAGAATTTTTGAATTCTTTTACGGTGGGGTAACTTGTTTGCCTGCGAATTATTCAGTGGGCAAATGCAGTTCTCCCACTACATACAAAAAAGCTGTCACAAACAGCCCTATCGACTGTCTGCAACAGCTTTATTTCAATATATTACCCATGACTCTCCAGTTTGGCATTCGCCAGCATCAGTTTGATGCGGTTTTCCTGGTTGACACGAGTCGCACCGGGGTCATAGTCGATCGCCACAATGTTGGCATTGGGATAAGCATTCTTGATGGTTCTCGCCATACCCTTTGCCACAATGTGATTGGGCAAACAGCCAAAGGGCTGGGTGCAGATAATATTTTCCGTACCCGTCTCCGCCAGAACTGCCATTTCTGCCGTGATCATCCAGCCCTCGCCCATGGAAACGCCCTGGCTGATATACTTGTCGGCCGCACGGCGCAGATCCTCAAAATCATGAGGCGGTGTGAATTCCCCGTGCTTTTCAATACAATGAATCATCTGCATCTGCTTGCTGTGCAGGAATTTGTACCCCAGCCCGAATGCCATGGTCTTGAAATTTTTGTAATCATAGAGATGGCTGTTGGTCTCCGTGTTGGCGGCACAGTAGAGGATGAATTCCAGCAGTGTAGGCACCACCGGCTCGCAGCCTTCGGAAATGAGAAATTCCTCCAGGTGGTTGTTTGCCAGCGGGGAATATTTCACATAGATCTCGCCGATGATCCCCACCCGGATCTTGGGCTTCTTGCTCCGGGGAATGGCTGCAAAATCCGCCAGGATCTGGTTGTAGATCTTTTCCGCCGAGAGATATTTGTTGCTGTCAAAAAGCTTCGGCAGCTTCTCCTGCCATGCGTCCAGCACCTGCTGGGATTCGCCCTCGTTAAGCTCATAGGGACGGCACTGGTTGTATATGGTCATAAGCAGATCGGCGTACAGAACTGCGTATACCATTTTCATGCACATAGGCACGCTCAGTTCCAGGCTGCTGCCCTTTTCCAGCCCAGCGAAATTCAGAGACAGCACCGGTACCTGGGGGAAATGCTCCTCCATGCACTTGCGCAGGAGATGGATATAGTTGGATGCACGGCATCCGCCGCCAGTCTGAGTGATCAGCAGCGCCGTGTGATCCAGGTCATATTTGCCGCTTTTCAGCGCTTCCATGAACTGTCCCACCACCAGAAGCGCCGGATAGCAGGTGTCGTTATGGACATTTTTCAGTCCCTCTTCCACCACAGTGCGGGAGGTGGATTCCAGCAGTTCCATGTGATAACCGAACTGTTCCAGTATCTTGATGATCAGATGGAAGTGAATGGGCAGCATATTCGGCACAAGAATGGTGTGCGTTTTTTTCATTTCCGGTGTGAACTTTGCGTATGCCATATGTATGGTTACCTCCTTGGAACGTTCGGTTTCGGAAAAATCCATTTTTATGTGGTTGCCTTTGTAATACATTGCCACGCCTAAAGCTTTACTTTTGGCTTGAAGACCAGAAGCGTAGGGCGGGGGCTTGCTCCCGCCGTTCCCAACAATCTATGGGAAACGCAATGTAGGGGCAAACATGATTCGCCTCTGCTTCCACTTTTTGTAAAGTGTTAAGTTACAGTAGGGCGCAAAGGGACAACCTAAGGGGAGCGGGGGAACAAGAAAACCGTAGCAAAAGTGCGGAGTTTCCCCGCTCCCCTCACGGTTTTCCCTCTGCACTCTCTTTCCCTTCACCCCTCA
>NZ_DXUU01000056.1 GCF_019417665.1 Ruminococcus sp. | reverse complement strand
TGAGCTTTGATGCGTATGATTTTTAGTTCATATATCATCGTGTCGGTACACTAGGGCGTTCAGAATTTCAATGGCTGCCACGATCAGCGTGGGCAGATTCTCCACGATCACGTTGACAATGGCAAGAATGATCTGGGGCACATATTCCATCAGTGCCACTAATCCCTCTGACAAGCCGTTGATCAGCGTGGTGATGAGCTGCACTGCAATGGGCAGCAGATTCGGCAATGCCTGTTCGATCGCTGTAATAATGCCGTTTAAGAGTGTCTGTCCTGCCTCCAGCAATGCACCGGCATTTTCTGCAATGCCCTGGACGATGCTGTTTAAGATCTCTGTTCCAGCACTGAGAATGCCAGGCAGGTTTTTCTGGATACCGGAAAGAAATTCGCCCAGTATCTTTTTACCAGCTTCCACCATGCCACTGGATCTGCTGCCAATGGAGTCGATCACACTGTTGATGCTTTCAAATAGCCCGTCAAAGATCCCAGCAGCATCTCCGCCGTTCATCACATTGATGATACCGGAAATGGCATCTGCTGCTCCGGCAGACAGCGTGGACTTCATATCCAGAGAGAAACCGCTGACAGTCCGTTTCAGTCCCTCTACCGCACTGCCGATGTCGTCATATTTGACCTCGTTGATCTGTCCCAGTGCATCATACGTCACACCGGACGCATCTTCCATGTTTGCCAGCATGGGCAACAGATTTGCCTGTAAGTCCTCAAACTGCGTGCCGAATAGATCAATTGCGGCTTGGTTTTTAGCAACTGGATCAGCAATGCTGTCCAACGCTTGGACAGTCTGAAAAAATGCCTCCTGTGCCGTATCGCCGCCGGCAGCAAACCGCTGTGCCATGTCGTCTGCATTCATGCCGATCATGGCGAATCCCTCTGCGGTGGACTCGCTGCCGTCCTTGCAGCGGATATTGAATTCCTTGACCGCATCGCCCACCTTGTCGATGGAGAACGCTCCGGATTCTGCACCGGAGATCAGACTCTGGGTGAACTGCTCTGCGGAAAGTCCCAGTGCCGCATACTGTGTGGAATACTCATTGAGGGTGTCCAGCAGATCGCCGTTCTGATCTGCACCATTCTGTGCTCCCACGGCAATGAGATTGTACGCCTCCTCGGCACTGATGCCGAAGTTGTTCATGAGTGCCGAAGCGGCACGGGTGCTTTCGTTCACCTCATAGCCGAACGTGTCACTCAGTGCCATAGCACCCTCTGTGGCAGACTGCAATTCTTCGCCCATCAGTCCGGTCTGCTTCGTGACTTCTGCCACGGCATTTGCGGCATCTTCGTAGGAATCCCCGAAGTTGTTGCCATAAACGTCCTTGACCACATCACGTAGCCCTTCCAGCTCCGCACCGGTCGCTCCGGTAGAGGCGGACATCTGATTGATCGCCTTGTTGAATTCATCACCGGAAGAAATCATATCGCCAAATGCAGACAGAGCTTTCTTGCCCAGATCGGACAGCAGATTGCCCATTGCCACAGATGCCGCAGAGATCGTGCCTTTCATGCCTTCGACCTTTTGGTCAAAGCCTGTTTTCAAGAAATCTGATCAGATTAAGGAGATCGCATCCATTATCGAAAATGGCATGGATTTGATGACCGAATTTGACGAGGTTCTATTTGAAAGTCTGGTTGAGAAAATTATTGTGAAAGACCAAATTACGCTGGAATTTCACTTATATGGCGGTCTGAAATTTATAGAAAGGCTGGTGTAAATTTATGAAGAAAAACCGAACAATCCCGTTCGGTTACATGATGCGAAACGGTGAGATTCAGCCAGAGCCAACGGAAAGTAAAGCTGTGCAGGACATATTTCAGGCTTACTTAAATGGTAGTTCCCTACTTGCCATTGCAAATTGGATGAGCAGTCAAGAAATTTCCTACAATGGCATTAACACAATGTGGAACAAAAACATGATAAAGCGGATTCTCGAAAATGAAAAATATCTCGGCACGAACGGATATCCGGTAATTATCGATGAAGGAACTTACTGTACAGCCAATGCGCAAAAGAAAATGAAAAGTGATAGATTCACAGAAATTTCAGAAGAATTAAAAGCGATCCGCAGTCTGACTTATTGTACGGAATGCGGTCACAGACTCTCCCGAATCGGCGGCAATACACGCTCTGAAAAATGGGACTGCCGCAATCCAGAATGTGCACGATTCAGCCACAGAATTACTGATCAAATGTTGATTGGCGTGATTTTAAACACGCTGAATACGGTAATCGCAAACCCCGATTTAATTGACGCTAATTCGGAAATCAGCAGTTATACGCCGAGTATTGAGGTAACCCGTCAGCAGAATGAAATTAACCGCCTAATGGACAATCTTGATATTGATTTTGAAATTGCGAAAGAAGAAATATGCAAGCTTGCAGAGCTGAAATATGACTGCTGCACCTACAGCGATAAACCTAGGAAAACCACGCAGTTGCGAGTAGTTCTTGCAAATTATGAACAACTGAATACACTTGATATTGGCTTATTGAAATCCTGCATTTTACGAATTTCAGTAAGCCATTTTTGTATCGTTGAAATTGAGTTTATTAACGGTGTCACTATCAAAAATATCATAGAGAGGAAGATACAAAATGATCACAGCGCCCAACGTCAGGATAATTCCTGCAAAGCCGCAGACTGCGGAAAACAGAGGTAAATACCATCAGCTTAGAGTGGCGGCATACTGCCGTGTCAGCACCGAACAGGAGGAACAGCAAAACAGTTATCAGGTGCAAATCGCATACTATACGGATTTGATCAACCGAAAAAAGGAATGGACACTGGCTGGCATATTCGCCGACGAAGGAATTTCCGGGACTCAAGCAAAGAAAAGACCAGAATTTCTGAAAATGATCCGGCTGTGCAAGAAACAAAAAATCGACCTTGTCATCACAAAATCTATCAGCCGTTTCGCCAGAAATACCGTGGATTGCCTGGAATATGTGCGTCAATTAAAAGACCTTGGAATCGGTGTAATCTTCGAAAAAGAGAACATCAACACGCTGACGATGACAAGCGAATTTATGATTGCACTGTATGGCTCATTCGCTCAGGCTGAGAGTGAATCCATCAGCAAAAATGTCAGCTGGGGCAAGCAGAAAGCTTATGCAGAGGGCAAGGTTGCGTTCCAGTATTCAAAGCTTCTGGGCTACCAAAAAGGAGCAGACGGCAAACCGGAAATTGTGCCTGATGAAGCGGAAACGGTGCGTTTGATATACGAATTATTTCTGGACGGACTTAGTTTCACAAGAATAAAAACTACCCTTGAATCTAAGGGAGAACTGACTGCCATGGGCAATAAAATCTGGAGCGAATCCAATATCAAAAGCATTTTGAAAAATGAAAAATATGTGGGCGATGCACTTTTACAAAAGACCTTTACTGCTGACTGCATTACCAAAAAGGTTGTGAAAAACAATGGCGAACGCCCTATGTATCTGGTGACAAATCATCATGCACCGATTATCGACAGGGACACGTTTAATCGTGTACAACAAGAACTTGCAAGGCGTTCCAGTAAGCGTAAAATATCTGATAAGACAACAACTGAACAAGGCAAATACTCCAGCAAATATGCGCTTTCCGAACTTTTGATATGTGGCAACTGCGGTACGCCATATCGGCGATGTACGTGGACGGCTGGCGGGAAAAAGCAGATTGTCTGGCGGTGCATCAGCCGTTTGGAGCATGGGAAAAAGTATTGTTCGGAATCGCCGACCATTCACGAGCACAAACTGCACAGAGCAATTTTGCAAGCGGTGAACGAATATCTCGGCTGTGGGGATGAGATCGCAAAAATTCTGAAAGCGAACATTGGCTCGGTTCTGGAGTGCAAAAATCAACAGGAAATTCTGTATCTGGAACAGCGGCTGAAAGAACTGGATAGTGCACGAAATGATCTGATACTGCTGATTACTGGCGGTGGCTGTGATGAGGACAAGCTGGACTGCGAGTTTGCAAAAATTCATGCAGAAGAACAAGAGATAAATGAGAAGCTTTCGGAACTCCGAAAGAATGCAGATATTTCAGCGGATACGCAGAATAAAATTGATTCTGCTATGGAATTGCTGACACAGGAACAATTTCAAGTCGATGTGTTCGACAATGTGATTGTTCGTAAACTGATTGACTGCGTCAAAGTGCTGTCGAAAGAGGAATTGCTGATCATTTTCAAAGGCGGTGTGGAAGTAAAAGCGAAAATGGAAAAATAACGAAATATCAAGAAAAATCGGCTTGCATTGCAGGTCTTTTTTTATGGGAGATGAGAATTTGTCAGGGAATTTTGACGGAATTAAAACGCAGAAATTTGGTGTGGAAATCGAGTGTACAGGTCTGACAAGAGCGGCAGCTGCAAAGGCGATTGGCAGGATATTTGACAGCGTGCCGGAGCACTTTGGCGGCAGTTACGACAAGTATCATATTTGTGACAGCGAGGATAGAAAATGGGCAGTCGTTTATGATTCCAGCATTCGGCGTGTAGACAGAAATGGCGGCAATGCGTCAAGAGAGTATGCGGTGGAAATCGTCACACCGGTGCTAGAATATAGCGATATTCCACTGTTGCAGGAAATTGTCCGGGCGGTCAGAAGAGCTGGCGGTGTAACCGGAGCACAGTACAATTGCGGTATTCACATTCATGTAGACGGTGCACCTTATACGGCGCAGAGCCTGCGAAACTTGGTGAACATTTTTGCCAGCAAGGAAAACTTCTTGTTTGATATGCTTCAGGTATCGCCTCGGCGAGAGGGCTATTGCCAAAAGGTGGACAGAGATTTTCTGGAAAAGCTGAATAAGCAAAAGCCGAAAACAATTGAGGAAATTCAGAAATTATGGTATAGGGGCGATATGAACGAAGTGCATCATCATTACAGTTCCACTCGCTATAAGGCTTGTAATTTACACAATTTTTTCGCCAATGGGCATTGGGAGATGAGAGCCTGCAACAGCTCTTTGCACGCCGGTGTGATTCGCTCTTACGTAACACTGGCGTTTGCCATTTCCAATGCAGCGCTGACGAAAAAGTTCTGTTCGCCGCACATTTCGGAGAGTGATAATTTGAGGTACAGTGCAAGAGTCTGGCTGATCAATCTAGGACTCAACGGAGAAGAGTTTAAGAGTGCGACACGTTCCTGACTGAAAAGGTCAGGCACTAATAAAAGAACGTGACAGTTTTCTTATTAGGAGAACTGATAGTCTGAGAGGTGGAATGATAGAGTAACGCCTTGAAACGCCTTCCCTGATACTCCGACTGGCATTATTGGGAAACTGATTTTGTTAGAAGCTCGGTGAAGTCGGCTGACAGATACCGTAAAACTGTGTAAACAGAAACGAAAGCTATTCAGAGGTGAACGGTGTATCCTATAGGTCGGGGGTCTATAAAATATATATGGTGAGAATGATGGGAACATCTGACAAACCTGCGAATGTACGGGTCTATAACTCTACTGCATAGAAATGTGCAGATTGCCGAAGTGCAGTGATGGTGAGGTAAAGTAAGGTTTTTTGATATGAAATACCTTGCAGTGTTACAGGCACTGCCAAGCCGTCAGGCTCATAGTATGGCACCTAAGTATATATGTAAAGATAGGATTATCGGAACGTGGCAGCCTACAGTACGCATTATTGCGGTACAGACGAAGAATAATAAGCTGTTTTGACTGTGGGCAAAGTCGTGGCATTACCGATGAAGTTTTCTGTAATGGAAAACGTAGGGACAGCCACAAGTCGATATTACAAATCGTTATAGGTATTGAAATTCATAGCTTTGAGTAAGATTTAGGAGTTATCCGAGAAAAACGAACCTGAAAGGGGGAGTTGCCTATGACAAAGTAGAAAAAACTAAGACATCTGGAATATTATGACTTGCAGGAATGCTTTGATAATTTGTATGGCAAAAGCAAACAAGGTGAAGTTTTCACAAAGCTCATGAAGATAATTTCAGGTGAGGAAAATATACGGCTTGCATACAGGAATATCAAGCGAAATTCAGGCAGTTATACAAGTGATACAGATAATCTGAATATCAAAGATATTGAGAAGTTATCTGCTGAAAAATTAGTTGAGATAATTCAGAGAAAACTAAAATTTTACAAACCTAAACCTGTCAGGCGAGTAGAAATCCCAAAGCCTAATGGTAATACCAGACCATTGGGAATACCAACAATAGTTGACCGATTGGTTCAACAGTGTGTTTTGCAGGTGCTGGAGACGATATGCGAAGCAAAATTCCATGAAAGAAGCAACGGTTTCAGACCAAACAGGTCAGCAGAAAACGCATTGGCACAATGCTATAAAATGATACAGCAACAGAATCTGCATTTTGTAGTGGATGTTGACATCAAGGGCTTTTTCGACAATGTAAATCATTCAAAGCTGATACGTCAGATGTGGGCAATGGGAATACATGATAAACAACTAATCTGCATAATCAAGCAAATGCTGAAAGCACCAATAATATTGCCAGACAGCAATATTATATATCCGACAAAAGGCACTCCGCAAGGCGGTATATTATCACCGCTTCTTGCAAATATTGTACTGAATGAGCTGGATTGGTGGATAGATTCCCAATGGGAAAATATTCCTACCCAAACACAGTACAAATGCTGAATTATGAAAAATGGAACGGTTGATAAAAGCAATGTGGTAAAAGTTTTAAGAAAAACGAAGCTAAAAGAAATGTACATTTTTAGATATGCAGACGATTTTAAAAATTTCTGCCGTAAGCGCAGTGACGCTGATAAAATTTTTATTGCTGTTAAGAAATGGCTGAAAGAACATCTTAAACTTGAAATCAGCGAGGAAAAATCTAAAGTTGTAAATCTCAAAAAGCATTACTCTGAATTTTTAGGATTTAAGCTGAAAGCGGTTCGGAAAGGAGGAAAATTTGTAGTCAGGTCGCATATGTCAGATAAAGCCGTAAAGCGTGAAACTGAAAAGCTGAAAGAACAAATTAAAGTAATGGAACATTGTAAAAACAACAAAGAAGAAGCATTGAAAATCAGACAATACAACAAATTGGTTATTGGCATTCATAATTATTACAGATATGCAACGGCAGTTAATTCTGATTGTATGGCAATTCAGTTTCAAATCAGCAGGGTAATATATAATCGTCTGAAAAGACAGATTAAAAGACATGGTACGGTTACCAGTAAATATATTGCAGAACACTACGGTAAAAGTAAAATGTTGCGCTTTGTATGTGAAGAACCAATATGTCCTATAGGATATGTGCAGACCAAGAACCCGATGTACAGAAAGCGAAAGATATGCAAATATACAGTAGAAGGCAGAGAAGAAATTCATAAAAGTCTGAAATTCGATGAAAGCGTTATGACAGTACTTCATATGCTTGCAAAAGAATTTATCCCAAACAGAAGTGTTGAATATATGGATAACAGGGTTTCGCTCTACGCCGCTCAGTACGGAAAATGTACCGTTACTGGCAGAATACTTTGGATTGATGAAATCCATTGTCATCATAAAAAGCCAACAAGTCAGGGCGGTACGGACGAATACAACAACCTTGTTATTGTTCATAAAGACGTTCATATGCTGATTCATGCTGTAAAATCTGAAACCATTCAAACATATCTTGACAAAGTTAAACCTAATAAATCTCAGCTTGAAAAAATAAATAAATTCCGGATTTTAGCAGGTAATCCTGCAATTTAATGTTTAAAACTTTGAAATCAATACCAATCTGACAAATTTGTAATACCGATGGGGCGCCGTGTGCGGTGAAAGTCGCATGCACGGTGCTAAGCGGGGGAAAAGGCGGAGATTACTTCAAAACCTTACCTATCGCAATACTGCCGCAAGCATCTGATTTCTCATTTGGACGGCTGTATTTCATGGCGGCATCCGGAGGATGCGATTGCACAACGGGAACGGCTGAAACAAGAGCGTATCGCCACTCGTGAGCAGCGTGTCAGTGAGGTTCGGGAACAATACGAAAATGTACCCGATGAACCGGAATAAGCCGTTACAAGCAATTTTGAAGAAGAATACGAAGAAGAGGAAAGCATGGGCTTTTCCATGTCAATGTAAAGGGGTATTTTTATGGGTAAAAAAATTTTATATGCTGCATATGGCAGCAATATCAATCTGGAGCAGATGGCATATCGCTGTCCGAATTCTACGGTTGCTGGAACTACTATGCTGAAAGGATATGAACTGCAATTCCGGCATCATGCGACTGTTGTGCCGAATGAAGAAAGTGAAGTCCCGATTTTACTTTGGGAACTGAATGCGCAGGATGAACGTTTTTTGGATAGATACGAGGGCTTTCCAAAATATTACCGCAAGGAAAGCATTTGCCTTGAGTTGAACGGAGAATCTGTTGAAGCCATGGTTTACATCATGAACGGTGACAGACCGCTGGAATCTCCGACGGCGGAGTATTATGATATCATTGAACAAGGCTACAAAGAAAATGGTTTGGATATGAGTTACCTGGAAACAGCTTTGGCAGAGGCAATTCAATCGGAGAATTTGGAAATGGATGAAGAAATGCAGATGGGATGGGAGATGTAAGTATGTTGTATCATGGATTTTATGTGAAGATATCGCCTCTGAAGAATATTCAGAGGGAGAAAAAGACGAGAGTATTGTTCGTTGTGATGGATTTCAGATTGAAATTTTTTCTGATAGATCAGAGAAAGTTCCGGTGGATGTGATTACGGCAGCGGTTGGGGTTGAGATTTTGAGCAATTCTGTGCAGGATGCAGAGCAGTTTGCGAAGGATGTTATTGATAGTGAAGAAAAGGAGTATTTGCGGCTGCTGGAAGAGTATGCGGAGGACGATTGAACAAATCATGTGAAAAACGACTGTTTGGTGCGAATCTATTGACGTGAGATTTTTCTTGTGTTATGTTAACTTTATGGCAGTGTTTGGGTTATAGAGTTTTTATAGCGGCACTGAAAATATTCAAAAATATTTCGCAATATTTAAAATTTAATGATATTTATGAAAATCATTTGTCGAATATTGTCGAATACGTTGACAATATAATGGAGATATTGTATAATTATGATAATAAATGTCAACGACAGTGGATAATTTTATATTATGCATTGAATGTATTTGTAAGTCCTTGATGCTTTAAACTGAAAATGAAATTTAATGTAAAGGAGAAATGTTATGCAGGATGAATTTAATACGAAACTGGAATCAATGTATGTAGGTGTTGATGAGTTGAGTTGTGATCTGCCTTTGTATAATGCAATAGGGAGTTCAGGAGATAAAGTGATATACGAAGGAATTGAGTACGATTCAACGATGATTAATGCATGGGAAGTGTTAACTGGCTCCAGTACAATACAAATTGGCGGACAATGCTGCAATCAGCATTGTACATCAAGCCATCCAGATGATCTCGTTGGAGCGCATGTTGTCTTATCACAGCCTACACAGGCTTTGCAGCCCGATGAGGAATTTTATATAGTTCCATTATGCAGAGGTTGTAACAGCAGCGGACCAGGAAAAAATATACAATTGAGGTGTGCGGTAAAAGCGGCTAGAATGAGTTGGATCGGAAAATGAATGGAGGTAATTCATATGAAAAATTTACAAGTAACAGAAAAGGTACAGTTATCCGTGGGATTGAAATTTACATTTATGGGAGTAGATTTGAGTTCCTATTACAAAAAGACAGCAGACGGCTATCAAATTTTTCTGGCACCTGCGAATGTTTCCAATGACGTACAGCTTACACTGAAGGAAATGATTGGTCAGTTTAACGGCATGGCAGGCGAAGGCGCTCTTTCTGAAGATGATGTTAAGAGCAAGATTGCAGAAGAGGAAGATCCTCAGGTTGTGAATGCAATTGATTTTGATTCTGTCAAGTTCTGTTTGAAGATGCTCTTCTTGAATATTGAATCGAAGAAAAATGGCGAAACGGAAGAAAAGACAGTCGAATACGCACTTTCACTGCAAATCAATGCAGAAGGTTTGATTCCAAAGGAAATCAAGATATTCCAGATCGACAGTTTAAGCTTCAATATCTGGAATACGCAACGTCAGACTGTGCTGGAAAAAATGGCATTGATCACACCGGATTCATTTTAATCTATGAAAAGGTCAGATAAAGAGGATTCCATAGAAGAAAAAACATTTTCCATGAGCGTTGGTGTTCGTGGAACGATACTGGGCTATGAAGCAGCGGCATCATACAGTGTACTGCATGGCGAAAGCTGTTTTCAAGGGAATTTGAATATCAACAATGCTGATATGACTGCAATCGTTGCATTGATCGATTCTAAGCTGTCTGATGAATTCCACACACTTCTTCCGGATTTTCTGACACATAGATCTGCTGAATTGCGTTTCAGTTATGCTTATGACCATGAGATGTTTTTTGTGGATATGCAGTCGTTCCGTATTACAGCGATTCGATTAAAAAATTCAGATGGAAGTTATTCTGGCAGCGGATTCTTATGCGAACTTTCAGAACAAGAGAGTTCAGGGTTCATTGCAGAACTTATCGCAACTGCCAAGCGTCTGATTGGCATTGATAATTTTTATCTGTATATTTCCAAAGGATTGCAGCCGGTTAATATTGGCAGACTGTTAGAACCTTTTCATAAGGCGGAAACATTGCTACCTCCTTCCAGGTTCTACGAGAAAAACAGTTTTTGTTTGTATTCTGAATATTACTTTTCACAGGAATGCAATGGGCTGCTGGATCTGTTTTTTCATGAGCTGCTTGGTATAGAAAATCTGTCCTTTTTCGCAGGAAAAGGACAACAAGGCGCTTATTTTGTACTTTCCGTCCCACAGATCTCTAATGACATTATCAGCATACAAGAATTATTTCTGGAACTGGATACTGGTAAAGCTGACACGATCTTTCAGGCCTCCGGAATGTTTCAGTTAATGGCAATTCCCGAAATGTCTTTTTGCGTTGACTGTAAATTATCTTCCAGTTCACTGATGCTGTCAGCATCTGCCATTCCGAAAGAACCAATCAATCTTTTCGGTGCATTTTACCTCGGAAACACTTCTCTTACAATTGGATATAACAAGGGGTTGACCTTTGGGATTGTTGGTGAAATTTATTTAAGAAAGTTGTATCTATTTGCGGCGATGCAGTTTTCATACAATGGAATCTTAAAACCGCAATTATTATGTTTTGCTACAAGTCGACTTTCCATATCGGATTTGATTGAAAACATCACGGGTTTTTTGATTCCAGGTATCAAAGCACTTGATATTATTTCTATCGACTACTTTGATTTTGAATGCAGAAATAAATTTCAGATGGAATGGTTTGAAAAGGCTGATTTATCGCAGATTGCAGCATTTTTTAATGATAATATTACGGCATCTCAGCTTTCGATTGATGTAAATACAATTTCTATAGGACGAATACCGCAGGATGATGGATATGCACTTGTAGATAAATATAGAATGCGTCATTATTATGTGGATGAAGACGGTGTTTTGTATCTGCGTCCACAATTTTATTATTCGGATGTGGCAGAACCTTTCACAATTGGTAACGGCATGGTTGTCAGTGCGGGAATATTCTTTTGTGCAAAAATTTGTGTGTTTCAATTGTCTTTGAAAGTTTTGTTTTCATTCCGTCAGCAGGAAGGTGCACTGGCGTTTGGCATGCTGTCGGATATTGATTTGGGAATAATCAAAATTACATCCTCTGATTTTCAACAGGAAAATCCTATCCCAATTCTGGAAAACAGCGTTCTGTCGCAATTTCTGGATACGACAGCGAAAGGCGTTGCATTTTATCTGCAAGCATCTCAAAATGATGTGTCATTTTATTTTGACGGTAAAATATCAATAGCTGGATTGACGGAAAAACAGGCACAATTGTATTATCAAAAAGGCCTGATCATTATCAATCTGGAAAGTACATTCTGGGGCATGACAACGCATCTTTCTTTGAATGTGAACTACCAGAGTTTTCAGTCGTTGAACTTTGATTTTCAGTTTTCTTTTGATACATACAAATTAGAAGAAACACTGACAAAGGTAAAAGATCGATTGAATCATGCGATCGAAGTTTGCAGAAAGAAAATTAATGACGCAACGCAATCACTGGAAGATGCAAAAACAAAGGTACGGAAATTGTACGATGAAATCTCATACCTGGATCGTCAGATAGATGCATGCAGAAATAGACTCCGCAATATGGGATGGTTCAAAAAAATATTTTATGCACCGATTATCGGATGTGAAATCGCAGGATATGAAATTGCAAAAGGAGTGCTTTATGCATCTATTTATGTTGCAGAAGCAGCACTTTCAGTGGCTCAGGCAGCAGTGCAGTTTGCCGGAATGCTTGGTGAAGGGGTACTTCAGCTTGTAAAGGGTGTCATCACATCGGTTACATCCTTGTTTTTCATTCGCAGATTAGCAGCAAGGTTATCAGCGAATCCAAGCGAATTGTATATGCAGTTAAGTATTGACTTTGTTGCGCTGGGAAAGGAATACAGTCATGAATGGTCAGTACAGAAAACGTTGATGCAGGATTCGGCGAAGGGAAGAGAGGCCATTTCTGACAACATGATGGAGAAAATAGAACCAGATGTAAAGGATCTGGAAAACGGCGTTGTATCTAATGTTTATCTAAAAGATCGCTACAGGAATTGTGTTCAGTACCATGATCAGAAGTTTGATATATCTGAAGCGGCTCATGTATTGGAGCGAAATACAGAAATGATGCATTTTGTTCAGGATGCTTATATGCAGGAATTTGGAGAATCCTTGCCTGATTTCGATGAAATGGATAATAGGCTTCTTGAAAATATCGGAGTGATAGAATCCAATATCAATATTGCAGAAAGATCTGCTTCTCTAAACGAGTTGAAAGAAACAGTAAATCAGCTTCGTGATATATCGGAAAACAGAAATAATCAAGTTTCTTATGAAGATCAATTGAAGATAGATGCTGCAAAGGATGCTGTAGAGAAGTATGAAGAGGCGGTAAAGTTATCTGATGAAATGCAAAAGCTTTTAGCGCAGATAACTGTATCAAGACGTTCTATGCAAATGCATCATTTGGAACGAATGAATCATTCTCAGCAGCAAATGCGTAACCGAGGAGTGAAGCAGGAACGTTATGAAAATAATATGTATTCATATGCAAAGATAGTAAAAGAAAAGATTGAAGCTGTGTATGGCGTGCTTTCTGATGATGGTTATATCAATCCCTGTAAGGATGAGCAGATTTGGAATACGATTGTACAGGCAGAGGATTATTTCAGAGTGAATAGTTGATTAGTTAAGCGTGTGTAATTATTTGTGTATTGCTGCGAAATTTGTCTGGATATATGATCTTTTTGAGAATTTTAGGATTATATGTTTATAAGGATGCTTTTGAGAATCGTTTGATTGCACATGTTTTTACAACTGAAGATAATTGTATATTATTTTGTGTTAACCCTTATCTTATTTCTTGGATGCTTGACTGAAAGGATTTCTTTTTGCTTTGCCATAGCAACATGGGTATAAATTTGTGTGGTTGTGATGGAACTATGCCCCAATAGCTTCTGTATGTAGCGAATGTCAACATCTTCATCAAGAAGCAAAGTGGCAAAAGAATGACGGAACATATGCGGTGTGATATGTATATCGTACCCTGTCATAGCTGTGTATTTTCGAATGATTTCACGAACTGATTGCTCAGTGAGACGATGATGCAACTTATTGACAAAGAAGAATCCACACGTCGTTATGTCCTCTTGGAATAGATTATAATAGGTTTGAAGTGCCTTTAAAACATCGGTGTTTTCAATCTGTATCATCCGTTCCTTGGAACCTTTTCCGAAAATCTTGATGGTATGATTGGTCAAGTCTACAGATGTGGGTGTCAGATTACAGATTTCAGAAACTCTGGCTCCGGTTGCAAAGAGAATTTCAAGAACTGCAATGTCACGAGTCCTGCATCGTTTTTGATAATCTGTTTCAGCTTGTGAAAATGAATTGTAAGCACAGGTAAGCAGACTGTTGATTACATTAAGAGGAATCGTTTTGGGAAGAATTGTTGGCTCCTGAAAGGAAACGTCAATTTTATTGAACGGATTGATCTCGATGATTTCTTGAATCAAAAGATAGTGGGTAAAGGCCTTTATGGAAGCAATTTTCCGTTTTACTGTCTTGGGCTTGAATCGTTCGTGAAGCATGTCGATGTATTGGCAAATCGTTTCTTTGGAAAATGTATTGTCTGTATATTCAGAGAATTGCCTAAGATCGATTCTGTAAGCTTTGATGGTTTTATCGTTCAGAGCTTTCCTGGACTTGCAATAGTTAAGAAATCGTTCTATTTGCAGGTTTAAGTTTATCATGGTAGTTACTCCTTTGTTTGGGATTGATTCTATTATATATTGTAATGCACTTTTTGTCGAATGGCGTCGATGAGTTTCTTGGAAAAATCGGCGAGAATATGTTGATTTTGAAGGAAAATGGGTGTATAATAGTATTATCAAAACTTAACGCAGGATAACTCTTTATTATCGTATGTTAGGAGATTTAAAATGGATAGAAAAATGC
>NZ_DXUU01000055.1 GCF_019417665.1 Ruminococcus sp. | reverse complement strand
ATAATGATTGGTGCGGTTTTTTTCAACTATCGCTTTTATTCAGCGTGTCCCTAATGTATCTTGTTTGATTCGCTTATCCAGCTCCTCTGCTTTCTGATACAGTTTGTCCAGCCTTTTTCTTGTGCTTTCTTTCATATACATGCCTCCTTGCAATATATGATGGTTAATAGTCGATCAATAATAGTGGGTCAGCAGCTTTATAATTGCTGTTTCCTTCAAGATAATAGTACTTGATCCAGACTTCAACGTGCAGATAATCATAACTTGCGCTTGTGTTGCTTTGGCTACCGCAGCGATGATCAGATGTTGTGGTGCCAATTTTATCTCCTGCTTCTACTGTATCTCCCTCTCGAAGTGAACTTAATAATTTTACATTGCAGTAAATGATTTTTGCTTTTCGCTCTTTGTCATACCAAAAGTCAACCTTTTGACTTGATTCCAATGTTAATGTATGTTTGCTTGAATCATAGTCTACAATTTTTCCGGATAGCATAGCATAAACATTGCTGCCGCTGTTTCGGATAATATCAATTCCAGTATGCCGGGTAATATCACAATGCGTTGTATTCCATTCCTGCATATCACATCCGTACCCATTATAAATCCAATTCCCACTGAGAAGTTCTGTGATGCCTTCATCTACTGGAGATGTAAGTGTTTGATGATTTCCAAGCAGATTGCTGGTTGAACCAACATTTCCACTTCCAAATAGTAAGGCATAATATTCTAAACGTTCTGTAGCGTTGGGCTGTCTGCTCAGAATCTGCCGGATTGCTTCTTCAAAGGTACAGTTTTGGTGTACTGTATAGTAGAGACGACAATCTTTAACCCATTCGTATTTTTGATAGAATCCGCAAAATCCATATTCAGAAAATCCATTGGTCTGTGCATAGGGAAGTATCCAACTGTCATAAGCAAAATGGCGATCCCAGTCACCAGAAATCAAATTGATACCAGAAGCGGTTTCTTTATATCCCAAATATGGGTATAAGCTGCTGTTATCAGCGTTTTTTGCATATTTCCAGAAAGAAACATCATATGGAGCTACCGTAACACAAAAAGAACTATTGCCAGTTTGTTGACTGCTTGGAATCCAGACATTTCGGTAATTGCTCGTGTTTGGTTCGTAAATGTTTAAGTAACGTCCATATCCGCCCGTATATGCAAAATCATACTGGAAAGCATTTGGATCATAAGTATAAAACGCATATATTGTTTTTCCGGATACATCGGTAACATTGTAACGTTGGTCTTGGAAATACCACCCTGTTGCTTTATAATTTTTCTTTGCATTTAGAATCTCACCATTACTTGTATTGTAGTATACACGCTTGGAATTTGTGAAATCACTTAGGTCCGACGGAAGTGTTTTGAAGTCAACATAACCATATCCATTTTCTGTGCCGCTTCCGGTGGTATAATGAAAAAATTCATCATAGGTATAGCTGTACAATTCTTCCCATTTTGATGTGTTATCGTAGTGATGATCAAATGTGTATTCTAAATTGAACAATTCACGAATGATAGCAGCGGTATCATCTCCGTATTCCCAGTAGGGAATATCAAATTCGTCTCCATTTGCTTCAGCTTCTGTGGCTGCATCAAAGTCGTAATAGTAAGCACAGAGAAAACTCCAAAGCTGATATGGATTGAAATCATAATCTGGGCTGTCGGGGAATATGTTGGATTGCCCAAAAATGAATTCTGTAGGGGTATCTTCATAAGTTGACGCTGTAGTGCTTGAAACGCCTAATTGAAGTAATGCGTTTTTCCAGGTGGCAGAGTTGCCGACTTGCAGTACCTTTTTGTTCAAGTTGTCAGCCAATTGTGTGTAATACATTTCTGCGGAGGAAAGCGCATCGTCTCTTGCTGCGTAAGTACTCATGATAAATCCAGAATTGGAGAAAACACCAAAAATAATCTGAATGATTAACAGAAAGATCAAACCGCCAAATAAGAGCGGTAACGCTGGCACAAGCAGCTTTTTTGCGGTATCTTCTAATCCTTTATGAAAACCACGTCGAAACCGTTCTTTTAAGCTAAGCTTTTTATTTGCAGTGCGTTTGTGATTCTTTTGTTTTTTCTTCTGCTGCTTTCGGGTCTGTGTTTGCTGTAATTTATTCTCCTGCTGTTTTAGCTTTCCTTGTGCTGTCCCCGACTTTTTTTCCATGGACTGCTGCTTTTTCTGCATTTGCCGAACTTGTTTTGTGCTTTTGTTATATTTACGCTGTGACCGGCTGTTATAAATGCTCATTTTTTTTGAGGCTTGTATGCTGGAATCAATCGCACGCATAAAGTCATTATTCGCATCAGCAGACGCAGCTTTTTGCCAGGCACTTGATTTGGCACGAGTTCCGGCATATGCCAAGGGTTGAAACAGTAAAGGTGTGGGTTTGCTGTTCTTGACAATCTTTTTCTGTAACGAGATAGATTTGGTTTCCGCTTTTTGTATCTGCGTTATGCCCTTTCTCCATTTTTTGAATTTTCTTTTTTCAAAACGATATGATTGTTTTCTGCGCTTAAATGCTGTTTTCTGCATATGTGTTATCGTGCCGTCTAATTTTGCAGAAGTGAAAGACGCTTTTCTGAAAGAAAACTCTTCCTTTTTCTGTAGGAAATGGAGTGTACCGGCTTGTAGTTGGGCATTTGTTTTATCAGCAATCAGTCGAACCTGTTGCTTTTTTTGTACAAGTCTTTGGCGCTCTCGTTTTAGCGTTGTTTTTTGTCGTTGATAACGCTGGAATCCAATGACTGCATCTTTTACCAACTTTCCGCTGGCAAGCAATCCGCGATTGGAATCGTCTACCGCTTCCATTTGATACTTAGACGCAAATTCTTGTCTTGTTTTGCGCCATGTAATATTTCCAACTGTTAGTGCTACATTTTCTGCGCTCAATGCTGTACCAACGCCAGTTTTTGTTAATAATTTGGCATCCATCGTAGCCCCAAGCACAGCTGCTTTTGCAATCTGTCCACGGATTGTTGTCGGCTGTACGGATTTCAAACGTTTGGTTATAGATGGCATATCACCAGTAATGCGATGTCGTAAAGCAACGGTTTTATGGAGAAATCCATGTGTTTTTTGCAATTGAGGAATGTCTTTGCGTGTAAAATGCGCTTTGAGATGAAATTCTCCGCTGGCATCTTGTTGTCGTTCCAATTGTAATTGCCAATGCCGCTGATCAGCATGTGCTGGATCCAAGCGCCGAATGACTGCATTTTCCGCAGCTAATGCAGCACGACCGGTGAATTTTACAGTTTTTTTAGCAATGGACACAGCTGCATTGTCGGGTAGAATTTGTGGTACATCACCAACGATACGATTGCGAAGAGAATTTGCTCGATGCAAAACGCCATGATAATTACCGACGTTATCGTTTTCCATACGTACAAAGTGTGCTTTTGTATGGAATTTGCCGTTCTCATTCTGGATTCGCTGAAATTGCATATGCCAATGCTGAGTGTCAGCATATTCCGGACGTGTTCGACGCATAACAGCGTTTTCCGCTGCTAATGCAGCTGCACCAGTAACCTTAATTGTTTTTTTGACAATGGATGCAGCTGTACTGTCTGGTAAAATCTGCGGTATATCACCGGTAATACGATGACGCAAGGCAGCAGTCCGATGAAATATACCATGCGTATTTCCAATATTGTCGTTTTCCAGACGTACAAAATGTGTTTTGGTGTGGAGTTTTCCGCCATCATCCTGTGTTTTCTCAAATTGCATGTGCCAATGCCGCTGATCAGCATGTGCCGGATCAGTGCGGCGTATTACAGCATTTTCTGCGGCAAGTGCAGCAGCACCGGTGATCTTAAAAGCAGTTTTTGTAGCCTTGACAACAGTACTGTCTGGAAGGATCTGTGGAATATCACCTGAAATGCGGTGTTGCAGAGAAGCAGTGCGATGAAGGATACCATGATATGTTCCAATATTCTCGTTTTTCTGCTGCGTGACATGAATTTCAGTATGCAGTTTCCCGGAATCATCTTCTTTTCGTTCCAGTTGAATATGGATGTGCTTTTTTTCTTGCAGTTGGAAATCCTTACTTTTTTGAAATCCAAGATGCTTTCGCTTTTGAAGTCTCACAATTTTCACCCCCTCTACCACATCATGGAATTATGCATTCTTTTGCTTTGCCAGATCTGCCGGGTCAGTTGTCATCAACTGGTACATTTTCGTGTTTGTCGGGAATTTGTCTACGAAGGGGAGAATTGTATCTCCAAAGAAGATAAGTCCTTGTCCACGCCCAGCATTGGTAACATATTTTAGCTGCTGATCAGAAATATGCAGCTTTTCTGCCAGAATGTCTCTGTCACCGGCTGCTTGATTGAGCATATATACAAAGTCGCTGTTATCAAAAATATTTTCGATCTCCTGAGATTGCAGCAGGTCTTTGATATTTTGGGTGATGCCTGTTGGAATACCGCCCCATTTGCGGAAGCGTTTCCACATTTCCACAGAATATTTTGCAGTTTGTTCCTCTTTCAGAAGCAGGTGGAACTCGTCAATGTAGTATCGTGTTGCCTTTCGGTTTCGGTTAGTGGATACACGATTCCAGACTTGATCTTGAACGATCAGCATTCCTACTTTTCGCAGCTGGTTTCCAAGCTGCTTAATGTCGAAGCAGATGATACGGTTATTCAAATCTACTGTGGTACGATGGTTGAATACATTCTGCGAACCGGTAACATACATTTCCAGAGAGTTTGCCACACGAGAAGCAATATCTCCGCCACTTTCTCGTAATTCGTGCAGTAGGTCTTCCAGAATAGGCATTGTTTCCTTAGATGGGTTGTTCGCAAGAAAACGGTTGTAAATATTCCGAACGCATTGATCGACGATAGAACGTTCTTCTGCGGTCAATCCGTATTTACCGCCGACAATTAGTTCCATTAGAGAAATCAAAAAGTCGGACTTGACAGCAATGGGATTTTCATCATCCTCTTCATTGTCCCAAACAATATCCATAGGATTGATATGCTGTTGAGAACTGTTTGAAATTTTAATTACCTGTCCATTTAGTGCTTCAACAAGGGGAAAATATTCTCCTTCTGGATCGCAGATGTTAATGTCATCTGTTGTTTTTAGGAAACAGTCCAGTATCTCACGTTTTACACTAAAGGATTTACCGGAGCCTGGTGTTCCTAATATCAAGCCATTTGGATTCTTTAGTAGTTTTCGATTGCCCATAATCATGTTCTGTGATAGGGAATTCAAGCCATAATAAGACGCATCTGCACCTTGGAAAAGTTCCATTGTTGTAAATGGCACAAAAACAGCGATTGCAGATGTGGTCAGTACACGACTGATTGGCACCGTATTATATCCCAGCGGCAGGGAAGAGCCAAGTGCCTGTTCCTGCAAATAGTCCAACGTAAATAGTTTACAGCTGTTTTTCTGGGTGATACGCTTCAGCAAATCCTGTTGCAGCTTCATTTTTTTCTTGGATTCTGCATAGGAGCGAACAGTTAAAGTGATATGAAACAAGCGTTCATTTTTGCTGTTCAAGTCTTCCAGCATCTTTTCCAGTTCACCAATATACATCTTGATGGATGGCGGCAAGATATTGGGATCATATCCAGATTGTGTTGCTTTTTTCTGCTCGTCAATTTTCATTTTCTCTACGTCAGAGAGCTTGCCTTTGATAAATTTCAAAGCTGCAATCTGGTCGAATGGTTCTACATGTAAATTGACGCAGATCAGATCATCATTGGAAAGATAATCGTATAGGATTTCATCTGACAATTCGCCGGCAAGCAAATTGATGGAGTAAACAGAGCCAAATCCGTTTTCACCAATTTCAAAATTGGATTTAATGAATCGCAGACTGGTTGGTGCAATAAAATCCTTTGTAGATGCACCAGTTTTTACTCTGTAATTCCAGTCAAATATAAATGGGTCATCTGAAAAAGGATTCAATGAACGGTACAGAACGTCTAAACGTTCCTTACCGTCAAGAATCTTACTGGATACACCGATTGCACGCAGCATATTCTGGATTTCTGCGGCAATGCTGTCCAGCTTTAACCGGGCACTTCGCAAAGTGGCTGCTTCTACAGTGAAGGTGATAAATTTCTTTAATATGCGTCCATTGCTTCCAGCAACAAGCTGATTTTTCAGCATAGAGGAGTATTCCTGGCGGATTTCATTGAAATCATCGTCTTGTTCAGGAATTTCCAACATTTTCAGCATATCTTCAATGTTGGTGTTTTGATTTTCAAATGTCAGTTGGAACTTGACAGTGTTGTCGAAGTAATTTAGCAGATCGCAATACTTGGAGAAAATATAATTTTTCTCATCAAACGTAGCAAGACGATAGTTGATGTCGTAAAACTGAATGGTCTTGGAAAATGTCTTTTCTGTTATTTGACATGTGCCATCCTGATACATCTCCAAATATGGAATTGTTTTTTGTGTACTGTTTTTCTTTCCACTTTTCAACTTTGCCATACGTGCTTCTACAGCTTTGCGTTCTGCACGTGTCAGAGTTGTCTGAACTGGTACAGCCCGATGTACAGCCTTTCTTTTAGATGTTGTTGGAGCGGTTTTCTTTTTTGGCACGGCTTTTTTCATCCTTTCTTTTCTTTTTCGGAATATCAAATGAATTGTAATGCAAAACAGTTCGTAAATGATTGTATTCTATTGCATTTTCAATTTGATGATACACATTTTCGGATTGATATAAACGTTTTCGAGGATTGCGAAAAAAATTCATCATGATTTTGAATTGCTGCTCCAGATGCAATCCGTTTTTCTGATACAATCCGCAGAATATAGCTGGCGCAGCAAGAATGCCGCCTACAACGATTCCGCCGCCTAATCCCAAAAAATTTCGAACAAGAAAAAACGTTGGAATTCCGATTGCAAATCCAATTCCAAAGCAAACTGCTTGACGCTTTGTCAATCCTGCAATAAATTTTTGCTTTATATCTGACAAGTCTTTTGGAATTGGTACATACTGAGCCAATAGAATCTCCTCCTTTCCACTTCTTCTCCACTGGAGAAGAAGTTAATGTGCGTTAAAAATGGACTTGGAAATTGCGCCGCTGCGCAGTATTGTGAAAATCAATGCTAATGTATATCCCAATAACATTGCCATCTGTATAATCGCATCTCCACCGCTGCCACTGGATATTTTTGCAAGTGCATTTGTAAACATTGTGGAGAAAATACCAAGAGCAAAGATGATAAATACCCCTTGAAACGCCAATGCTACAAGTCCACGAAACCAGTTTTTTCCTACTTCGCCCCAGACATTATTCATCATGGTTGCCATTGGAAGCGGAGAAATGCCAAGATACATGAAAATTTCTATCATTCGGCTTGCCAATACCACCACAATCACTGCCAGCATGACAAATACACCGACTAAGATAATAAGAGATAACAGCAGTAGAACAATTAGCATTCCGATTCCATATGAATTGGATACAGTGATGTTTCCAGTATATGTAGTGGTTCCGAGTAACGCTGTCATGGCATCTCCAGTAGCTTGAGTGCCAAAGGCGAAGAAACCAGAAGCTATGTAATATACATTTGAGATCAGCAATACACCGCAAACCACTTTCAGGATCCATTTGATAAAAATACTATCATCAAAATCCTTAAAGTTATTTCCTGAAATAACCATTTGCACAAGATCGTTAATCACCACAATAGCGAATACCATTCCGGCTACTGGTACAATGGCATTATTGCAAACAGTTTCAATGGTAGACCAGATTGTTGAGGCGGTTCCTGTGCCGCCGCCAGTGAAATTTGCTGGATGTACGCTGAGAAATTGCTGAAACATGCCTCCAATACCATCCGTTTTACTGGTATCCAGTCCACCCTTCAACAGATCGAACGTGGTGGATAAAGTCGAAGAAACCGCATCATTCAAAAAATCCTTTACCGCACTTTCTATGCCATCTACGAAATCAGCTACTACACCCATGAGATTCCTCCTTTCAAGTACTGATAAGCAAAGGGGAAGACAGAGATCAGTCCCCGAATCTTCTGTTTCCCCCTCTTTTTGAAAATGTATAAAAATGGTTTATTTATGCGTTAGATAGCATTGCTCATCATTGAGACAAGCGTCGGAATCATAACAACGCCAAGCAGAATCATTGCCAAGCCAGCCATCAGCTGTTTCATGCCCTGCGACTTTGCACCTGGGTTATCATTACCATAACCTTCAATTAGGTTTACGATGCCCCATACACCAAGACCAGCACCAATCAGAATAACTACTGCTTGCAGTACAGTTTTAACATTACCCAAGAAAGCTGATGTATCAACAGAACCAGAAGCAAATACTGTCATTGACAGCATTGCACACATGCACAGCACTGTAACTGCCATGGTAATTACCTTTTTTGCTCGGAATGTATTTCTCTTTGTTGCAATTTTTGCAATTGAATTCTTCATTGCCTTTACCTCCTGTTATATCGCAAATAGTTCTTCGTCCGTTATTTCCTTATCTGAAATTGTCTGATATGTATCAATGACTTCATCCGGCTTGATTCGGGCATAGCGTGCATTCCGTTCCCGTGTAAGACGGATATATTTTTCAATATCAAACATGTTTTTGCGGTCGGCATCCATCAATAGCGAATAACGCTTGTGTTTGGTAATATCAAACTTTTTCGAGAAAAACGGACGCACTCCTCGAACCTGTAAGATACATTTGCCGCCATCCATTGTGGCTAACTCATCTTGAGACATCAACTCCTTTCCCAGTTTTTTGTAGTTCATACCATAGGATTCTGATTGTCCACGTGTTCTGGAAGTATCAAAGTCATCAATGGTTTCCTTACCTAATGCCTCCGATATTTCTTTGAGAGTGGATTTTTCCTTGCCTCCCAGGAACAGTGTGGTATCACAGTTTCCCACAATGGTATCTGCATTATCCTTGTAAATCGCTTTCAATTGTGATTGCGCTTGTAGGATAATACTTGCTGATATTTCACGGCTACGAATAGTCGCTATCAGTTTTTCAAATTCGGGTATCTGCCCGATATTTGCAAACTCATCCAGTAAGCAGCGCACATGATACTTTAGCTTTCCGCTGCCGTCCGGATTGTTGTCTGCTTTGGTACACAGCAGATTGAACATCTGCGTATACATCATTGCCACCAGAAAATTGAATGTGGCATCTGTATCAGAAATGATGATAAACATAGCAGTCAGCTCATCGCCGATCTTATCCAGCTGCATTTCATCGTAAGAAGTGATCTCCAATACACTGTTGATGGAAAAGCACGCAAGCCGAGCAGAACAGGAAATTAGAATGGATTTTGCTGTTTTTCCGGCTGCGAGTTTATATGCCTTATATTGTTTTACGGCAAAGCTGCCGATAGAAATTTGCTCTTCTGTAGGAGAAATTTCACGCATTCCTTCGAATTCCCCCAGATTTTCTTCTTCATCAAGCTGTTGGTTGATCCACTTTTCCACCATAGCGAATTGAATATCAATGGCATTTTGAAATGTTTCGTCATCTTCACGGCACTCAGAACAATTGATCATGTCAATCAGCGTTGCAAAGTTCCATTCCTCCGGCGGTGAAACGGTATATATCATGGCGATGTATGCCGTATACAGCAAACGTTCTGCTTTTGTCCAGAAATCTTCGCCTTTTTGTTCGCCGCTGCCGCTGGTGTTCTTGATCAGAACCTCAACAAATTTCAAAATATCCTGTTCTCGTGTTTCCTTTCGTATGTAGGCAAATGGGTTATAGTGCATGGATTTTTTGAAATCTACAGTGTTGAAAACCTTGATCTTGTAAGGTTCATAGATCATTTTCCCATTCGCATCTTTTTTCCCGGTGGGTCTGCCCTGGCGCAGCATTTTTCCACATTCGACTAAGACAGTGCCTTTTGGGTCAGTTACAACGTAACTGCTATGCATCTGCATAAGATTGGGCTTCAAGAAATAACGAGTTTTACCAGAGCCAGAGCCGCCCATAACGAGTACATTCTTGTTCCGAGCGTATTTTGGACTGGAAGGCTTTCCCATGGTTAATCGTTCTGTCTGCGTTAGAATTACATTGTTTTCAAAATTGGACTTGTCCATATATGGCTCAATATCCTTTGGCGTTCCCCAACGTGCAGAACCATATTCTTCACCATGCCGAAACTTTTTTGCATTTTTTCGCTTAACATACATGAAAATTTCGATGGCGATACCAGCGATCAATCCTACCAGCAAGTCCATTGGATTCAGGCTGGGCAGGGGATTTGCAAATGCAGTTCCCAAGTTGTTCAGAAATGGCATCATTTTTTCGCTGCCTGTGCCTTCAGAAATTCGCCAAGCAAATCCAATTTTGTCACCAGCATATCCAAACAGCACCATAGGCAGCACAAAGAGAATTCCCTTTTTGATTTTGGCGGTGTCCAACTGCATCACCTCGTTTCCTGCTGCTCTCTGGCACGAACTCGATCTTTTTGTCGAGGTTCCTTTTGGATTTGAGCAGCACGGGATTGAATTTGTTCTCTGGGAATTTCATAGCGTGTTTTTGCCTTTTCGGAAACGTTGGCTGCGTATTCTGTAAAGGCACGCTTGAAATTATCTGCATCTTTTGCAGCGAAAAAAACATGGTGTGTTGGTGGGTTTGTTCCAGAGTCTCGCTTTACTGCGAATGTAATATCATATTTTGCAGCTGTTGCTTCAAAGTCTTTGATGTTTGCCTGAGATACTTCAATGGATTCCAGTTTTCCGCTGCTTTGTTCTGAGAGCTTGCGTAAACTTGTCTTTCCTTGTTTTGTATTTGAACCAAAATCTTGCTGCAAAAACCCCTGCATTGCCTGTTGTATCAGTTCTTTGGTGATGTCTTTGCCCTGAATGACCAAATCAATTATGCTGCGAATGTCTTTTTCTGTTTCTCCTGGCATGTATCTTCACCTCACGCTTCATCTGGTCGATATTCCAGTTTGGAGTTAACAGACTTTTCCGGTGCAGATGGCATTTCTGACATTTCCATTGGTGGCATTTTGAAAAGATATGGTCTGCTATCAGAGGTGCTCAGCCATTCTGTAAGCTTGTCTGCAACAGACAGGCATTCTTCAAGGGTTAGGTACATTCCCAATTCAATTTGCTGCTGCATATTCCCATCTTCGTCTGGAATGGGTACAGCCATGTCAGCTGCAACCTGATAGACTTCGATCTGTGATGATTTGTCGTCCGCTTTCAAAATGCCACTGAGAAAGCGAATGCTGGCAATGTGGCTGTAATTGACGAAAATATCGTCTTGTGTCAAAATGGTCATGTTCATGATAATTCCTCCAAAATTCAATTTTTTTCAACAAGCTGAGCGTAAACGTTTGGGCTGCTGCGGCTTTCTATGGCATCTGTAATGCTCAAATTATGCTGCACTTGATTCTGGTAATACCCACTCATTGTGGACGGAGCATTAAACAGACAAGTCAGCAGATAATTACGTCGGTTTTTGATTTTTGCGCAATTGTTCCGTAAGCTGTCCAGCACATATGTCAGATGTTCGCTGTCCAGCTTATGGAATTGGCTTCGAATAATGTCAATTGACAGAGCTACTCCGTTAATTGGCATTGTTTTCTGCGGTGTTGTATACACCCATGCAATTAACTCTACGAGTTCTTGTACGGCGTCACTGTCATACATAGGCATGCCTGTTTTTCGATTGGTAATCTGCAAAAGGGATGCTGCGTCTACTTGTTCCGATATTGTTTCCAGTGCTTCTGTATATCCATCCGCATCTATCCTATCCGACGATTCAGGCTTAGGGAAAGGCTGCGTAGGATGGATAGGATTGATATTTACAGTACTTGATTCTTTTAGTATTTGATTATTATTTATTTGATAATCATCGACGTTTTCTACATCAACAAAACCTACATCGACGAAACGTAGATCTAGGTTTTGCTGATCTACATGTGAAGAGGATTCGCTGTAATTGGAAGTGGTACTGTCTGGTTTAGTATTGTTTTGTTTGGTTGGTTTGTCATTGGAATTTGCACTATCTGACTTATCCTCATTGTGTTCCATTGGTTCATCGCTGAAAATGTAATTCCATTCAGACACTTTTCCATTTACATAAATTCTTTTACGGATTAAATACCCAAGCTTTTCGAGTTCTTTTAGGGCAGTGCCGATTTTTCGTTCTCCGTCTGGCAGAATGGCAGATAATCCTTTGATAGAAAATTTCCAGTTTTCTGGCATGGATATCATTGTGATCAGCACACCTCTTGCTGTAGCACCCAGCTTTTCATCACGCACAAAGGCGTTATGTACTACTGTAAAATCACTTGTGATTTTTTTCTTTAAAATAGGCACTTCTTACACCATCCTTGCTGCTCTTGAAATATTTGCACAAATGTATGTCATGGAAAGAATCATTTTCTCTTTGTTGACAATATATTTTTCATCTACAGTTTCAAAAATCCAATTCTTTTCCTGCAATTCACGAACAGCAGATTTGATGGTGGATATACTGTCCTTTGGAGAAAGATGGTGTAGTTCTTGTAATGTTACATAATCACATCCCGGATCGTTCACCATCATAGAAAGCACTCCATATGCCTCAAGGGATAGTTCTGATATTTTTTCAGGTTTTAGAGCAATAAAACCATGTGAAATTACTTTTTCCATCTGCATTACACCTCACTTTCTGTTCCTTCGCCAACAGTAATCATAGCAGCTTGGAGCTTTGTAATTGTTTTTTTATGTCGTTCCCATGCTGTTGCATAGGCAATATGCTCCATCAAGGCATACTGTCGAATGGACATTTCTTGAAAATAAATGAAAGTAATGAGTTGCTGTTCTGTCTCGTTTAATTGATGAATTGCATGATGTAGTTTTGAATAAAGCAGATTACGTTCTACCGCCTTGCAAATATCTACATCTGATGCTACTTCTGCATCACCAAGCAGAAATGTTCCATGTTCCTGATCTTTTTCTGATAAATGACGTTCATGACGTATCAGCTTTTTTCTTGCCTGATACCAATTTGTGATTTCCACTGAGATTTTACCTCCTCAAAAAGAAAAGCCTCATACCTTGCATGAATGCAAGATATGAAGCTTTTGGGAGAGATGATATTGTCTAAAATTTATCACACAAGATATGCTGCTGGTTTTCGTTTTAGAATTGCTGCATGATTTTTCTCATGGCATCTTTTTTTTGCTCGATAAGCACATGTTGATAAAGATTCATGGTTGTTGTTACGTCTGCATGTCCTAAAAGTACACTGAGCGTTTTGTAATCGATACCGCACTCTAATGCTCTTGTTGCAAATGTATGTCGCAGAGAATGAAAGCTTGCATCCGAAATGGATGCATCTTTCAGAAATTTCTTAAATCGATTCTGCATGAATTTCGGCTCAATTGGTTGCCCTGGAATTCTGCTGAGAACAAACTGATCCCCATAAGTATGATGTGCGCCAATCAGTGTCAGCTGCTTCAGACGGTATTGCTCCAGAAATTGTAAAATACTTTCCTCAAGAGGAATCTCTCTGAGAGCAGCCTGACTTTTTGGTGCTGAAATATTGATAATGGTTCCTTTGCCTGATTTCAAATTAGGAATACGGTTCAGAGTTCTTTTAATTCTCATTGTAGTTAAATTACCGGAGGTTTTGAAATCACTCCAGTACAAACCACATAATTCCCCAATTCGAATTCCGGTTGTAAGGCATAAAAAAACGCCGAATGCAAACGGATCGTCGCTTGCTTTCAGCGTATTGAGCAATCTTGTTTGCTCGTCATGGGTAAGTACACGTCGTTCTTCTTTTTGCTGTTTTGGCAGTTTTACGTATTCTACATAATTGCAATCAATCAAATTGTTTTTCACTGCTTCACCAATCGCCTCATGAATCATCATTCGCATATTCAGCAATGTCTTTGGTGAAAGTGTTGTTCCTTTACAACTTCCTCTTTCATATTGATAATTGAAGAATTGTTGCAATACAATTGCATTTAAGTCGCAGAGTCGCATATCTCCTATATGGGGTTTGATATGCAGACGAATATAACATTCGTATGACACCTGCGTTGACTTTTTGACAAACGGTATTGCATATGTTTCGTACCAGATATCAAGCCAATCTTTTAGCAACATATCTTTTCTTATTTCTTCCATGTTTATTACCTCCTTGAATATCATAATATCATATAAAAGTAATGACATTGTTATACTATTATGAAACAAATAATTATATCATCAAGGAAAACATGGAAAGGGCATCATTGATATATACTTAATGGTTTGGAAGCATACAGTCTGAATTCTCATAACCCGAAGGTCGTCAGTTCAAATCTGGCTCCCGCAACCATAACCGCACTGCACAAATGATACAATTGTGCAGTGCTTTCTTTTTGGAAAAATGCCGAAAATGCGTGCCTTTTTCGGTTTTATCAAGCAAAAGCAGCCTGCTGTGGAGCGTTTTCCCAGCAGGCTGTTTGCATTTCTGAAACAATAAAAAAACGATAGGCTAAAATAAAACGGTAGGTTGGGGCTATCGTTTTTTTGTTGTAAAATCAAAATTAGAGCCATGAAAAATGCCATGCTGGGAAAGCACATCTTCTCAGCATGGCATTTTGTTTCTATGAAATGTAGATTTCTTCGTAAAATCCGCCCATTGACCATTCAAGCCTAAAAATCCACGCTGTTTCCAATGTTTTTCGCATTTCTCATACGATTTTTTGACGGTGAAACATTATCCCGTCAATTGTAACCGCTTTACATATTCCTGCTTCATCTGCATAGAAGAATGCACATATCGATTCAAAGTAATACTGGCATCAGCGTGTCCCAGCAATTCACTCAGCGTCTTTGCATCAAACCCATGA
Source organism: Ruminococcus sp. (assembly GCF_019417665.1). Lineage (GTDB taxonomy): Bacteria > Bacillota > Clostridia > Oscillospirales > Ruminococcaceae > Ruminococcus_C. Next base: position 694 of record NZ_DXUU01000055.1, on the reverse strand, counting down.
GCAATACAATCTGTAGCATAAGTGTGTCGAAGCAGATGAAATGGAACCTTCCGGATACCACAGAGTTTCAGGATTTTCTGAAACCGATACTGCATGGTTCTCGGTTCTGCCGGTTTGCTTTTCCCAGTAATCAAGTACAAAAAATTCTGTCGCTTTTTCTTTTCCAGCAATGCCAACAAGAAGGACGGAACCGGAATTGTCCGCACAGAAGTTCTGCTTTTGGGAGAGCCGATCAGTACCTCGGAACTGCCGTTTCGATAGACTCTCTGCACCGTTCGTTTTACAGAAAGCGTTCCGTTTTCAAAATCAATATCATTCCACTGCAAGCCGCACAATTCGCCTACACGCAAGCCAGTGAACAAGCACAGCAGAATTGCCAAATCAATGGTCAGTCCTGTCTGCAGTAGATACTGCTCCAGCTTCTTTCGCTCTTCAGAAGACAGAACATCCAGCTGTTTTTTCTCCGCTTTTGGCATGGTGAAATGCGTTCCCTGAATGTGATATTCCTGCACTGCATACTGTTCTATGCTGTGGTAAACTCGCATAATGTCCTGTACAAATCGAGCAGAAAGTCCGCCTGTCCCGCATAATCGACCGCTTTGCAGTTTCTCATAGACAAAATCATTCAGCTGATGTGTTGTCATATCCGTGAGATACTTTGTTCCGAGATCCGGAAGAATATGATTGCGAATGA
>NZ_DXUU01000054.1 GCF_019417665.1 Ruminococcus sp. | reverse complement strand
TCTTTCTGTTTCTATTGTCTGTGTTCCGATATGTGTCAGCATTTTATTTCCTCCGATTATCACTATAATGTTTCAAAAAAATTCCTATTTGTAAAGCTAATGCCCTACATACTGTTTAGCATATTATACCACACACCAATCTCAAAGTCAAGAAAGGAGTCGATTTTATGGGTATTTTCACAGGACTTTTCAAGTCCAGAGATAAGCCGAAAAACAGCTATGACAGCCCGTCCTACACATATTTTTTCGGACGAGCCAACAGTGGTAAACGTGTAACTGACAGAACAGCCTTGCAGCATATTGCGGTTTATGCCTGCGTGAGAGTTCTGTCGGAGGCTATTGCACAGTTGCCGCTTCATGTGTACAAATACACCGATAACGGAAAAGAGCGAGTGCCACAGCATCCGCTCTATTTTTTACTCCACGACCAGCCGAATCCTGAAATGACATCATTTGTTTTCAGGGAAACCTTAATGTCACATCTGCTGATTTACGGCAATGCTTATGCTCAGATTATCCGGAACGGCAGAGGTGATGTTTTGGGACTTTATCCTTTGATGCCAGACAAGATGAAGGTTGACCGTGACGATAAAAACCGCTTGATATATATTTACAGCCGTTACGATGAAGCCAATCCGAATATGAAAGAACAGGGCGACATCATTCTCTATGCCGATGAAGTATTGCATATTCCAGGACTTGGATTTGATGGATTGGTTGGATATTCGCCGATTGCCATGGCGAAGAACGCTATCGGTCTTGCAGTTGCCTGTGATGAATATGGTGCATCATTCTTTGCCAACGGTGCAAGTCCCTCTGCTGTGCTGGAGCACCCCGGAGTAATCAAAAATCCGGAGCGTGTACGTGAGGCATGGCAAAGAGCATATTCTGGTTCAAATGCACATCGTACTTGCGTGCTCGAGGAGGGAATGAAGTACACACCAATTTCTATTCCGAATAATGAAGCACAATTTCTGGAAACACGTAAATTTCAGATTGAAGAAATCGCAAGGCTGTATCGTGTACCTCTCCACATGATTGGTGACCTTGACCATGCCACATTTTCAAACGTGGAACATCTGTCACTTGATTTCGTGAAATACAGCCTTGACCCATGGATTGTCCGTTGGGAACAGGGACTACAAAAGGCTCTGCTTTCTGATTCGGAGAAAGGAAAGTATTTCATCAAATTCAATGTTGACGGACTTTTGCGTGGTGATTATGCAAGCAGAATGCAGGGATATGCAACAGCACGTCAGAACGGCTGGATGTCCGCTAATGATATTCGTGAATTGGAAAATATGAATATGATTCCTGCCGAAGAAGGCGGAAATTTCTATCTTGTAAATGGTTCATTTACAAAACTTGCAGATGCAGGTGCATTTGCAAATCAAAATCCAGTAAAGGAGGAAGAAACCGAATGAAGAAATTCTGGAACTTCGTGAAAAACGAAGATACATCAGAAACGGAACTTTACTTTGAGGGACCGATATCTGATGAAACATGGCTGGGAGACGAAATAACTCCGGCTCTGTTTCGTGAAGAGCTATCAAAAGTCAGCGGAGATCTGACTGTCTGGCTGAACAGTCCGGGCGGAGATTGCATTTCTGCAAGTCAGATCTATACCATGCTTCGAAATCATAAAAGCAAAGTGACAGTAAAGATTGACGGTATTGCCGCTTCTGCTGCATCGGTTGTAGCAATGGCAGGAGATGAAACACTCATCAGTCCGACAGGCTATCTGATGATTCATAACCCTATGACCTATGCTTCAGGAAATAAAGCAGAGATGGAAAAAGCCATTGCACTTTTAGATGAAATCAAGGAAGGCATTATTAACGCATATACACGAAAAACAGGACTGAGCCGAAACAAGATATCAAAACTAATGGATGATGAGACATGGCTGAATGCAGAGAAAGCTCAGCAGCTGGGTTTTGCTGACGGTATCCTATTTGATGATAAAGACAGGAAAAAGTCATCTGTTCCCGAAAAGGAAGAATCCGATCCGGATGAAAAACAGATGTCTATGCTATATTCACCAATTCAGACCACTGCATCACTGATGCAGAAATTATCCGCTATTACACCGAAAGGTGTTCCCATTAACCAGCTGGACAAACGTCTGGCACTTTTAAAAGATTGATTGGAGGAATGAACATGACCATTCAGGAATTGAGAGAAAAGAGAGCGAAGGCTTGGGACGATGCAAGAGAATTTCTGGATTCCAAGCGAAACGACAGCGGTCTGCTTTCCGAAGAGGACAGCAAAACCTATGATGCTATGGAACAGCAGATTGTGGCTTACGGAAAGGAAATCAATCGTCTGGAGCGACAGGAAAAGCTTGCCCGTGAGATGAATGCTGCAACATCTGTGCCACTGGTGTCTGTACCCGGAGCACATACAGAGCAGTCAGAAAAGACTGGCATAGCATCGGACAGCTACAGCAAGGCGTTCTGGAACAATATCCGCAATCGTAATTTCATTGATGTCCGCAATGATTTGCAGATAGGCACTGATTCGGAGGGTGGTTATCTCTGCCCGGATGAATTTGAAAAGAAGTTAATCGAATCACTGGAAGAAGAGAATATTTTCCGTCAGCTGGCCACAGTGATTCAGACATCTTCCGGTGACCGTAAGATTCCAATCGTGACCAGCAAGGGCGAGGCAGTGTGGATGGACGAGGAAGAAGCCTATTCTCTGTCTGATGACGTTTTCGGACAGGCATCTCTTTCTGCTTACAAAGTTGGCACTGCTATTAAGATTTCGGAAGAGCTCTTGAATGATTCTGCTTTTGACTTGCCTTCGTATATTGCAAAAGAGTTTGCAAGACGTGTGGGAGCAAAGGAAGAAGAGGCGTTCTTTGTGGGTGACGGTAAAGGCAAGCCGACCGGTATTTTTGCCGATGCTGGCGGTGCAGAAGACGGCGTAACCACTTCTGGTGCAGCAATTACATTTGATGACATCATGGAATTGTTCTATTCATTAAAATCACCATACCGCAAGAAAGCCGTCTGGGTGATGAATGACACCACGGTCAAGGCACTCCGTAAACTGAAGGACAACACCGGAAACTATATCTGGAATCCATCTGTACAGGCAGGTGTACCGGATATGATTCTCAATCGCCCGTATTATACTTCCAGCTATGTTCCGACTTTAGAAGCCGGCAGCAAGGCAATCGCATTCGGTGATTTCAAGTACTACTGGATTGGTGACCGTCAGGGCAGAACCTTTAAGCGCCTGAATGAGGTCTTTGCCATGAACGGACAGGTCGGTTTTATTGCAAGTCAGCGTGTAGACGGCAGACTTATTCTTCCGGAGGCAGTAAAGACACTGACCATCAAGGGTACTTCCACAGCAAAGGCATAATAGCGGAAAGGGGCTGGAGTGGGTGGTAACATTACAAGAGGCAAAAAACTATCTTCGTGTGGATCACAGTGAGGATGACAAATTGATTCAGGATTTACTACTGACGGCAAAAAAGCTGTGCATGGACGTAGGTAGAATGGACGAGGATAAGCTTTTAGAAAATGAAGATACGGTGCGAACCGCTATGCTGTATACCGTCAGCTATCTTTATGAAAACCGCAATACAGCGGATTATAAAAAGTTGACGCTAATGCTCCGCTCTATCCTTTTTGCACAGCGTGAAGGAGTGATTTAATGGATATTGGAAATCTGAATCAGCGAATCACTATTTTGGAGCATAATACCAAAATTGACAGCATCGGCAACCACAAGGCGCAGTGGGAGGAATTATTCTCCTGCTGGGCTGCTGTCAATGTAAAATCATCTTCTGAAACCACAGAAGCTGGCGTTACCGAAGAGGTCAGCTCTCTGGAATTTACTGTGCGACAAACATCGGATACTATGCGTATTAATTCCACAACCTACAAGATTTTATTCCGTGGACTGACCTATGATATCAATTCTGTGATTCCGAATTACAAGTCTATGGACTATATGAAAATTGTTGCAGGGACAAGAAAGGCTGGTGACTGCAATGACTTCTGTTGATGATATGGCATCTGAGATTATGAAAGGGTTACAGGAATATGCAGGTCTTGCAGATACAGAAATGAAAAAAGCTGTCCGAAAGACTGCGACCGAAGTCAAGAAAGAGATATCTTCCAATGCACCGAAAGACACTGGTGCTTACTCAAAAAGCTGGGCAACGAAAAAGGTCAGTGAGAACAGTCATTCTCTGCAAATGACAGTGCATTCCAAAAATCGCTATCAGCTTGCACATTTGCTGGAGCATGGTCATGCCAAACGTGGCGGCGGTCGTGTTGCTGGAAAACCGCACATTGCTCCGGCTGAACAGAATGGCGAAGAATTACTGGAGAATCTTATCAGAAAGGCATTATCATGACATACGAAGAAATCAATGAAATGATGCAGGAAATTGGACTACCTTTTGCTTATCGTCATTTTGCCGAGGGTGAAAGTCCGAATTCTCCGTTTCTGCTTTTCCTTTCTCCGGGAGAAAATACTTTCGGTGCAGATAATCTGATGTATCACAGTTTCAAACGACTGGATATTGAGCTGTACACCGATGAAAAATCCCCGGAAACAGAAGAGCGTGTGGAGGATATTCTCAAACAGCATCATGTTTTTTACAACAAATCTGAGGTATGGATTGAGAGTGAAAAGCTCTATGAAGTACTTTATGAAATGGAGGTTTAAGCTATGGCAAATAAAAAGAACAAGGTCAAGTTTGGTCTGAACAATGTACACTGGGCAAAAATTACCCAATGGTCAGCTGACGGAACAACACCTGTTTACGCTGATCCGGTCAGACTGCCCGGTGCAGTTTCTCTTTCCATGGACGCAAACGGTGAGAATGAACCGTTTTATGCCGATAACTGCGTGTATTATGTGATGAACAATAACTCCGGATACGAGGGAGATTTGGAAATTGCTCTGGTCACAACAGAATTTGCGACTGAAATCCTGGGAGAGATTCTGGACAATAACGGCGTGCTGGTAGAGAGAAATGACGCTGAACCGGCACAGTTTGCCCTTATGTTTGAATTTGAGGGAGATAAGCATAAAATTCGTCACTGTCTGTACTGTTGCTCTGCATCCCGTCCTGCAACGGAAGGACAAACCACAGAAGACAGCAAGGAAGTCAAGACAGAATCCCTGTCTCTTACAGCGGCGGCACTCCCGACCGGACTTGTCAAATCCAAGACCTGTGAATCGACAGACGAAACCACCTACAACAACTGGTACAAGATGCCGTACAATCCGGATACATCTGTGAAGACCACGGCAACGACTACCACTACTACAACCAAATCGTAAAGGGGTGATTCTATGGCAATCAAGAAAAATATTCTGGTGGATGGGATAGAAGTACCGTTTAAGGCAAGCGCTGCAGTCCCAAGATTATACCGATTGAAATTCGGAAGAGATATTTACAAGGATTTTGCTGCACTGCAGAAATCTGTATCTGAGGGCGATGAGAAAAACTCTGGACTGGACATTGAGAGCTTGGAGGTCTTTGAGAATATCGCCTATATTATGGCGAAACACGCTGATCCTGACAATGTTCCATCCTCTCCGGATGATTGGCTTGAGAAATTTAACACGTTCAGTATTTATGAAATTCTCCCACAACTGATTGAACTCTGGGGACTGAACATCGAAACACAGGTGGAATCTAAAAAAAACATCGCCCGATTGACAGGGAAATGACAACACCGCTTTTTCTGCTGCGGTGTGTACAGTTGGGACTATCTCTTAGTGAATTGGATATGCTCACTATCGGAATCGTGAATGATATGTTTACAGAACGGGAGAATGACAATTTCAAGTATGATACGCTTGCATCTCAGGATGATTTTGACCGTTTTTAGTAGAATGGAGGTGGCCGCATGGCAAACAGAATCAAAGGCATCACAGTCGAAATTAACGGCGACACCACCAGGCTTTCCAAAGCACTGGAAAGCGTCAACAAAAATATCCGCACTACCCAGACACAGCTGAAAGATGTGGAAAAGCTGCTGAAGCTTGACCCGTCCAATACAGAATTGCTCTCCCAGAAGCAGAAGCTGTTAGCCGATGCGGTTTCCTCCACAAAAGAAAAACTGGAAACGCTGAAAACTGCTGCAGAACAGGCAAATACTTCCCTTGCAAATGGCGAAATATCACAGGAACAATATGACGCTCTCCAGCGTGAAATCATTGAAACGGAACAGGAACTGCGGAATCTGCAAACAGAAGCGGATAAAACCAATACAGCATTTGCAAAAATCGGTGCAGCCGGTGAAGTGATGCAGAATGTTGGTGACAAGATTTCCGGTGCAGGTGAAAAGCTGCTCCCCATTACTGCCGGAATTACTGCACTGGGAACTGTTGCTGTTAAAACAGGAGCAGACTTTGATGCGGCCATGAGCAAAGTCGCCGCTGTATCCGGTGCGACTGGTGATGATCTGCAAGCTTTACGAGATAAAGCACGTGAAATGGGGTCTCAGACGAAATTCTCCGCAAGTGAAGCCGCCGAAGCCATGAATTATATGGCAATGGCAGGCTGGAAAACAGGAGATATGCTGTCCGGTATCGAAGGTATCATGAATCTTGCTGCCGCTTCGGGAGAAGATTTGGCTACTACCTCTGATATTGTGACAGATGCATTGACTGCATTCGGCTTGACTGCTGCCGACAGTGCTCATTTTGCTGATGTTCTGGCAGCGGCTAGTTCCAATGCAAACACAAACGTTTCTATGATGGGCGAAACCTTCAAGTATGCCGCCCCGGTTGCTGGTTCTCTTGGTTTCTCCGTAGAGGATACAGCAGAGGCTATCGGCTTGATGGCAAACGCCGGAATCAAGTCCACCCAGGCAGGAACATCATTGCGCTCCATCATGACCGCCCTTGCCGGAGAAGTAAAGTTTTGCGGAGAATCCATTGGTGAAGTTGAAATTCAGACCACCAATGCAGACGGCAGTATGCGTGAACTTTCCGATATTCTGGACGATTGCAGAGTCGCTTTTGCCGGACTTTCTGAATCAGAACAGGCATCTGCTGCACAGGCTCTTGTGGGCAAAAATGCAATGTCCGGTTTCCTTGCTCTCATGAACGCTGCTCCTGCGGACATTGACAAGCTATCCGGTGCAATTTCTGACTGTGACGGCACGTCTCTTTCCATGGCAGAAACCATGCAGGACAACCTTGCCGGACAGCTGACCATTCTGAAATCTCAACTAGAAGAACTTGCAATTTCTTTTTCGGATATTCTGATGCCTGCCATTCGTTCCATTGTTTCACATATTCAAGGATTGGTGGATAAGCTGAATCAGTTAGACCCACAGATAAAAGAAACCATTGTGAAAATTGCTCTGGTGGCGGCAGCATTGGGTCCTCTCCTCATCGTTATTGGCAAGACAATCTCCGGCATTGGCAGTGTTTTATCTCTGGTATCAAAAGCGCCTGCTGCAATCGGTGCGGTCAAAGGCGGCATTACCGCTGTGACTGGTGCATTGGGCGTTTCTATGGGAACAATTCTTGCCGTCGTTGCAGCAATTGCGGCTCTTGTGGCGGCTTTCATGCACCTATGGAAAACAAACGAGAATTTTAAAAATAACATTCTTGGCATCTGGGAACAGATAAAAAGCACATTTTCCAGTTTGACACAAGGTATCACAGATCGCATCAATGCGCTTGGATTCAACTTTGAAAGCTTCACCGATATGCTGAAAGCGGCATGGAATGCGTTGTGTAATCTCCTTGCCCCTGTGTTTGAGGGCGTATTTCAGAACATTGCAAATATTTTCTCTGAGATCTCCGGCATCATTCTGGGACTGCTGGATGTATTTATTGGTCTGTTTACCGGCAACTGGGATCAGCTGTGGAACGGTGTCAAAGGCATATTTACTTCCATATGGAACTTTATTGTATCTACCTTTACCAATATCCTCAATACTCTAAAAGGCATTGCCGATGTGGTGCTTGGCTGGTTCGGAACAAGCTGGAACGAGGTCTGGACTTCTATCAAGGATTTCTTTGTGAATATCTGGACGAGTATTTCCACGTTTTTTACCGGAATTGTTACGGGTATCCGAGACTTTTTCGTCAACATCTGGACTGGAATCTACACCTTTTTCAGCAATATTTTTAATGCCATTTACACAGTGGTTTCCACAGTATTCCAGACCATTTATAACACCATTATGACCGTCTGGAACAGCATTTATGAAACCATTGCGCCTCTTCTGGATGCATTCAAGTACCTGTTTGAAACGATATTCCAGGCGATTCAGATTCTCATTGGCATGGCGATGGACTGGATTTCGGAGAAGATTTCCGCTATCTGGAATGCAATCGTTTCATTTCTGACGCCGATTCTGGAGGGTATCAAAAATACTTTTACTACCATCTGGAACGCTATTAAAAGCGTCATTGACACAGTACTTGGTGCAATTCAGTCTGTGATAACTTCGGTCTGGAATGCGATTTATGGCTTTTTGAGTCCCATTCTGAACAGCATCAAAAGCGTGGTTTCTTCTGTTTGGGATTCTATTTCCAGCAAGATTTCAAGCATCATGAACACCATCAAATCCACGATTTCCAACATCTGGGACAGCATTAAAAGCGCTGTTTCCACAAAGGTCAGCGGCGTGAAAACTGCCATTCAGGACGGATTTCAGGCGGCGGTTGACTGGATCAAGGGGCTTGCCTCCGATGCGTGGAACTGGGGTGCGGATATTATCAGCGGCATTATTGACGGTATCAAGAGCATGATAAGCAATCTGGCGGATACGGTCACCGGTGTGGCGGATACCATACGTGATTTCCTGCACTTTTCTGTACCGGACAAAGGTCCGTTGACGGATTACGAAAGCTGGATGCCGGACTTTATGAAGGGTCTGGCTGATGGGATTAATAAGAGCAAGAAGTATGTGGAAAAGGCGGTCTGTGGCGTTGCTCAGGCAATGCAGCTGACCATGGATTCAGATTTGAATTACAGTTTAAACGGTATCTCCGGTGCAGTCGTTGGTGGCAGTTCCGGCGGTACGGTCAACAATTACTATAATAACGACAACAGCCGTACAGTGAATCAGACGAATAACTCGCCGAAAACACTGTCACGGCTGGAGATTTATAGGATGACGAGGAATGCGCTGAATACATAAAAATCATATCTCTATATTGTCTACAACATTTTTTAAATCTGAAAAATCGCATTCAACTATAGGTAGATTTCTTAGCGCCGACAAAGATATAGATTTTGCTTTAGGACTGTATTTATCAAGTTCTTTGGTCGAAATAACAAAGAATCTCCATTGGGATAAATCTGTTGGCTGAATCAGTTCTTGATTTTTACAGTTTAATAAACAAAATATATAGATATCTGATTGGCGCTTTTTTACATTTTCATACGTATTATTTTCATAATCCCAACCATATGACGGACTAATGCTGAATGAAATTTTAGATAGTGTTTTTTGTCCCCAAGTCTGAATATATGCGGACGATTTTACCTCAATACGTATGTTTTTATTGTAGAGTAAATCATATTTGTTCCAAGAGAGTCGATCATCTTTAATTTCTAATGCAAGGCGAACAATATATTCAGCGAGGATACCACGTTCGGTATTTCCTAGCAAATCTGAATGTGCCCACTTCCAATAATCTGTTAAGGTTGCAATTTGATTTCCATTGCTATCAATAATTGGTTCGTCAGCTTCAAGTTGACATGGAGGAATGGCTGGATACATAAAATCACTATCCACTTCAAAGTAACCCCTTTTCTTTGTATTTTATACTAATTATATCCCATTCACCCTCAAAAGTCAATCTACAGAAAGAAGGTGCAACCCATGTTCTTCACCCTAATCCTCGAAAACTTATCCGGCGAACAGCTAAACATTACCACCACCGCCAATCAATACATGGCCTCAAAAATTGACGGATTAAATCCCCCTGCCGGAACGATAAGCACCTCCACCTACGCTGGCATGGACGGCAGCTATCTGAACAATGCTTTTATTGAAAAACGAAATGTGGTCATCAGCTTTGCAATGCGTGGGGTAAATTTGGAACAGCGACGGCACATTCTGTATCGTGTGGTCAAACCTTCCCGATATGTCAAAGTATACTACAAGACTGACGTAATTGATGTGTACACAGAAGGTTACGTGGAAACCTGTGAAATCAGCAACTTCGATGCCCTCACAAGCGGACAGATCAGCATTATCTGCCCTGATCCATACTGGTACAGCACTTCTGCTGTCTATGCCTACTATAGCCAAGTGACTGGAGCATTCCATTTTCCGTTTCCGGGAAGTGATGCTCCTTTTCCATTGGGAATTTACAGCACCACCGATAACATCATCATACAGAATGACGGCGATGAAACAGGATTCACGATTCAGATAGAGGCTTCATCAAGTGAAACCGTGCCGGAAATTGCGGCAGTTACGCCTACAATTTACAATGCTGACACCGGAGAATATCTGCAAATCAAAGGCGACATTCTAAAAGATGATGTTATTACAATCACTACGAAAACCGGCAATAAAACAGTTACCCTTACTCGTAACGGTGTGGACAGCAATATCATCAACCGACTGGTATCCGGTTCTACATGGCTTTCTCTGCGGGAGGGCAAGAATACATTTCATGTGCAGGCGGTGCGTGGTGTGAAAAATCTGAAAGTCACTTTGATGCACAGAAATGCTTATTTAGGAGTGTGAAAAATGCAGATAGAAATTTACAGTCTAACAGCAAAAGAAAAGCAGATTTCTATTGACCTTGTTGCAATCTGCGACAGCTTTTCTTCTCTGCTATGGGACGTGGAATATTATCAGTGCGGTTCATTTGAAGTGTACATTGCCGCCAATCCACAGAACGTTGAGGTTTTTCAGCTTGGCAGAATTGTTGGCAGAGATGATGATAAGGAGCACTTTGGCATCATTGAATCTGTAAAGATTGAAACCGATGCAGAGGATGGCGATTACCTTACTGTTTCGGGCAGATTTCTCACCTGTCTGCTGGAGCGAAGAATTATTTATCCGTCTTTTTCAGCGAACAACACCTACGAAAACATTGTCAGAAACGTGCTGTCGCAGAACGTAATCTCGGCAGGCATTCGCAGTATTCCAGGACTTTCTATGGGAACAGTCAGCGGTGACTGCTGGCAGGGCAAAACAAGACTGCAGGTCAGCTACGATAATCTGATGGAGTGGCTGTATACCATATGTGAAACCATCGGCGGATCTGCTAATATCCGCATGGATGGCAATACGCTGAAATGCGATTTATTTGAGGGAACGGACAGAAGTATTCTTCAGTCTGAAAATCCGCATATTGTTTTCTCGGATTCTTATAATAATCTGCAATCTTTCTCTTACGCTGCGGATTCTTCCGTTCAGAAGAATTTTGCATATATTTTTGGCTATGGTGAAGGAAATGCAAGAAAGCGGACTACCTATTATTCCGGCACAGAGCCGACCTATCTTGAACGCTATGAAGTGTATGTGGACGAGCGAAACACGGCACAGGAGGAAGATATCAGCGATGCAGATTATCTTGAAATGCTCAGAAACAGCGGTGCAGAAAACATGGTTTCCTCGCAGACTGCATTAGAATCCACAATCGCAGCATTTTCCACTCAGTATCAGTACAACAAGGATTACTTTGTCGGTGATTATGTGACAGTGGAGCATAAACGATTTGGCTTAATTCAGCCGAAAATACAGCTGATCGGCATGATTGAAAGCTTTGACCAGAATGGTCGGAGTTTAACACCAACATTCAAAGGAGCGTGATTTTATGGCATTTTCATATGGATTTTTCAATGCAAAGAATCTGGACAGAGTGTATACCGCCGAGGATTTCACAAGCTACCTGTCCAGTCTGATCTGCAATGGTATTCTCGATACATATGGGGATAACTTTTCAGTGACCACAAGTGGTAATTTATCTGTTGTAATTGGTACAGGAAAGGCGTGGATTGGTGGTCATTATTTCATCAACGACATGGCGTATACACTTGACCTGCGGCAGTATGTTGATGAATCTCTGAGCCGTTATGTAATCATAGGCATCAGCTGTGATGTGAGTGATTCCGTTCGTGCCTGCAAGCTGGAAGTCAAATCCGGCACGGCAGCAACTTCTCCGTCTGTTCCCGTTTTTGAAAATACAGATACAAAAACTTACCTGACACTTGCGTCAGTCCGTTTGAATGGCGGTATCACAAGCATTTCTCAATCCAATATCAAGGATTATCGCAGTGATGAAAAGAAGTGCGGATATGTGAAGTGTATTCTTGGAAAATGTCGTGTCTCAGAAATGCTGCTGAAAATGGAACAGATAGACACCCTTCTTGCCGCTTATAACAAGCAGATTTCCGACTTACAGTATACTGTGGACTTGCTGCAAACAAAAGTCGATGACCTTACAGGTGATATTGCAGCAACCGGACAGTGCGGTGGAGATATCTACTATGTACTTTACTCCAACGGAAAATTACTTTTGCGTGGCACAGGTGCTATGTATGATTATAATTCAGACAATCATTCTCCATTCAGAGATAATGAAACCATCAAAACCCTTGTTGTTTCCTCCGGCATTACGCATCTTGGAGAGGATGCGTTTATGGATACAGTCAACCTGACAGAAGTATCACTCCCAGACAGTCTGACATCTATTGCTGACAGTGCCTTTATGCAAAGCGATGACCGCATCGGATATGTGCATGGATTGACGAACATCGTTATCCCGGATAAGGTTTCCACACTTGGCGGCAGTGCTTTCTGGGGTACAGCAATCACTTCTATTACTATTCCAGCAAGTGTCACTGCAATCGGCAAATATCTATGCCGTGACTGTCTGAATCTGACAGAAGCACATATAAATGGGACCTTGCTCGGAGCATATATGTTTACCGGCTGTACGAATCTGAAGACTCTGACCGTATCGGCAAAGGTAAAGAGCATTGGTGAATGCGCCTTTACCTATTGCAGCAGTCTTGAAAGTATCAGTTTTTACGGTACTACAAGTCAGTGGGACAGCATTACAAAAGGCAGTAACTGGGACGGACTTTCCGGCATGGATGTCAGCCTTTCCGGATTAACCAAAATCCAGTGTACAGACGGACATTTTGAGTATGACAGTACATCCAAGACATGGAATGAGGTGAATGATTGATGCTGAAATTTTTAGTCAGACAACAGAAAATTGAAATTCTGGAGCGTGAGATCATTGCATCCGATCAGATCGCTTTTGTTACGCTGAAGTTCACTTTTGATGGTGACTGGAAGAAGTTTCACAAGGTGGTGCAGTTTACGCAGTGCGATGAAACTTATAACAGAGTGCTTGGTACGGATGGGCTGTCTTGCTTACTGCCTGCAGAACTTCATGCAGGTGCGGTGAAAATGTCCGTGTTCGGCTATGATGCGGAGAATACGGAGGGACTTCGTGCAACGACTGTCCCCATCACGCTGAATATCCGTCAATCCGGATTTGTTGGAGATGATGACAACAGCCCAATTCCTCCAACACCGGATTTATACACACAGCTTTTGCAGAAAATAAGTGAGAAAGGAAAAGACGGAAAATCAGCATATCAGATTGCTACTGAAAATGGTTTTGTCGGAACTGAAACAGAATGGTTGGAAAGTTTGAGAGGTTCAGATGGCAGAGATGGAGTTGACGGCAAAGACGGTGCTGATGGCGCACCAGGGCAAGATGGCATTGATGGTCAGAATGGTGCAAACGGTCAGGACGGAGTCAATGGTTCTGATGGGAAATCTGCTTATGAAATTGCTGTTGCAAATGGTTTCATCGGAACAGAATCTGAATGGTTGGAAAGCCTGAAAGGTTCAGATGGCAGAGATGGAGTTGACGGAAAAGACGGTGCTGACGGACTGCCCGGCAAAGATGGCATCGACGGTGAACCGGGAGCCGACGGAACAGACGGCAAATCCGCATACATAATTGCTGTAGAGCATGGATTTACCGGAACAGAAGCGGAGTGGCTAGCCTCTCTGAAAGGTACTGACGGAAAAGACACACCCGAAGTTGACCTGTCCAATTACGCCACCAAAGACGAGTTGCAGAAAATCGAGGAAAATGCTGTTTATCTGGAGAATCTCATCAAGAACTCAACCTCCGTTAGCTATACTGTTTTGTTTGAAGCAAGTGCAGATGCACTGACCGATTACGGCGAAAATATATACACCTATTATAATGACGGTTACCGTTCTCTTGTGGGCTTTGTGGAAAGCTACTCGCATTTCTGCTGTGCTGAAAATGACTTTGCGCTATACTTCAATCAGAATGATTTCAGCTGGGCAGGAAGTGTATTTGTGCTTTGTCTGACACCTGTTGTTCTGACTTCTTCCATGCATTTAATTCTCAGCTATACAGTAGGTGCATCGCAGGAGGCAGAGTTTTATCTGGTGAAGAAAATCGATAAAACAGGCTCTGAACTTGCTCAGTATATCTATGAGGAAGTACAGGCGGGCAATGCGGTGGCGTTATCATTCAAATGGCTTTATTCCGATACATTTATTTCTGTGATGCAGTCACTGGAGAATGTACCGGATGGAGAATATTATCTTGCCTTCAAGGGCACATCGGACAATTCCCATCCGATGATAAAATCAATCAAATTTATGAAAGGATGATGTTTATGAAAGAATGGATCTGTACAATTGCAGGTTTGGCAGGCGGCTTTATAGCCGCTATTTTTGGCGGCTGGGACTCTGCACTGGTGACGTTACTCATCTTTATGGGTGTCGATTTCCTGACAGGTCTTGTCACTGCCGCTATGGGAAAAAGCAAGAAGTCTCCATCTGGCAGACTGAGCAGTTCGGCTGGATGGATCGGTCTGCTGAAAAAGTTCTGTGTTCTGCTGCTGATTGTAGTTGCTGTCAGAATCGATATTCTGCTTGGCACAACCTATGTCCGTGATGCTGTTTGCATCGCATTCTGTGTTAATGAGCTGCTTTCGATTCTGGAGAACACCAGTTTAATGGGAATCCCTTATCCGCCAGCTTTGAAAAATGCAATTGATGTATTGCAGGAAAAAGCCGGAAGAATCTAGGAAAATAACAAGGAGGAGAACGATAATGGCAATTCTGAAACCTGATAAAACAACAAACCTCGGCGGTGTCACCGTCAATGAGTATTTACTCACCAACCACAATCCTAATCACATCGATATGCCCTCCGTTTCTATGGAGGGCAAAATTATTGGTGTTACTGTCCACAATACCGATTGGATTTCAACTGTCGCAGGAACAACTCCTGCGGAACAGTACACACGAGCTACTGTAAACGGCAACATGAAAGACGTCCGTGTGCATTATTACTGTGATGACACCTGTGCATGGCAGAATCTTCCGCTGACTTTGTCTGGCTGGCACGCCGCTGATGGTAGCGGAAACGGCAACCGCAGAACCATTGCCATTGAGTGCATTATGTCCTCCGCTTACAACGATAAGGACAAGAAGTCCGAGGACAACTGTGCAAGACTGGTAGCAGCATTGCTGAAGAAATACAATCTTGACATCAACCATCTTTACACGCACACGCACTGGCTGAATGTCCGTGATGGAAAGTCGGGCACTGTGGACTATCTCAATACCGCAAAGAATTCTTACAAAAACTGTCCTGCATACATTCTTCCGCATTGGGCAGAGTTTAAGAAAAAGGTGCAATCCTACATGAACTCCGGTTCTTCTGCGACACCTACTTCTAAACAGCTTTACAGAGTGAGAAAGACATGGTCTGACGCTAAATCACAGATTGGTGCTTTTTCTTTTCTGGAAAATGCGAAGAGAGCCTGCAAGGCAGGATATGCTGTTTTTGACAGTAATGGTAAGCAAGTGTATCCGGCAAAGAAATCCATTGACGAAATCGCCCGTGAAGTCATTCAGGGCAAATGGGGCAACGGTGCAGAACGCAAAAAGAAGCTGACCGATGCGGGTTATGATTATAATGCGGTACAGAATCGAGTCAATGAAATACTCAGATAACTGAATAACCACACAGCAGTAATGCCCATCAAGGAGCCGTTTCCTTGGTGGGCATTATTTTTTTGCCATCTGGTAATGTTCTTTTGGAACACGAGAACACGTTGGAACACCAAATTCCTATCTCTCTATATATAATAC
>NZ_DXUU01000053.1 GCF_019417665.1 Ruminococcus sp. | reverse complement strand
ATATGAGAATTATACCATAAATCAATTCAAAAGTCAATATGTCAGTACACTAGGATGTCATATGCCAAAAGTGATGCATCTGCAACCATAATATGCTGATGGCAGAGTGAAGCATCCAGATTTGATGCTGCTTCCTTTGCCTCTTTTTCCTGCTCTGAGAAAAGCATTTTCAGCCATTTCGCAGTATCTGCCAGATTTCTGCAATCCTCGTCAAGATATCTGTGACGGCGCACTGTAATGGACATTGGAAGAATTTTTTCCCACCATTTTTTCGGACGTACTTCGATCCCGGAAGCGTTCCCGTATGCCGTATCATAGTGTGACCAGTCAATCGCGTCAATCTGTGCAATGATTTGCTGCAGCTCTTCTGGAGTACGTGCTTTCATTTATTTTTCCTCCGGTAGAATACACATGGCATCCCCAAAGCTGAAGAACCGATATCGTTCCTTTACAGCAACTTCGTAGGCATGCATGGTTTTCTCATATCCCAAAAAAGCAGAGATCAGCATGATCAGCGTACTTTCCGGCAAGTGAAAATTGGTTACCAGTCCATCCAGTACCTTAAACTCATATCCTGGATAAATGAAAATATCTGTATAACCATCATCCGCCACCAGTTCCCCATTATGCGCCGTTGCAACAGCTTCCAGCGTCCGGCAGGAGGTTGTCCCCACTGCAATGACACGTCCACCGTTCTGCTTCGTCTCCCGGATCATATCCACCGTTTCCTGCGATAGATGATAGTGCTCACTGTGCATTTTGTGTTGCAGTACATCATCTTCTTTTACCGGACGGAATGTTCCCAGTCCCACATGCAGCGTCACATATGCTTCTCTAACACCCTTATCTTTCAGCTTTTGGAGCATTTCCTTGGTAAAGTGCAGTCCGGCAGTGGGTGCTGCAGCAGAACCCAGTTCCTTGGAATAAACGGTCTGGTAACGTTCCTTGTCTTTCAATTTCTCATGAATATACGGCGGCAAAGGCATCTGTCCCACCTCTTCCAGTGCAGTGTAGAAATTCCCCTCACAGGTAAACTGTACGATCCGGTTGCCGTCCGGCTTCACCTCCACGACTTCACCGATAAGCCGTCCGCCGCCAAAGGAAAATTTCACGCCGACTTTTGCTTTTTTCCCCGGACGGCAGATGATCTCCCACAGCTTGTCCCCTTTCTGCTCCAGCAGCAGAAATTCAATAAACGTACCGTTATCCACTTTCTCGCCATACAGACGTGCCGGCAGGACACGGGAATCATTCATGACCAGCAGGTCTCCCTCTTGTAAAATATCACATAGATCGTAGAAATGCTTGTGCTGGATCTCCCCTGTATTTCGGTCGATCTGCATCATCCGGGAGTGGTCTCTCGGCTCGATCGGCGTCTGCGCAATGAGTTCTTCCGGCAAATCGTAATAAAAATCTGATTTTTTCATGAGCTTCTCCTGTTTTTCGCAAAAATAATATTGACAAATTCCCACAGAAATGATATGATAGGAATAGGTAGAGGCGCACTCACGATCAGTATGCTCTGACAGGATACCAATCCGCTATGATCGAAGCAGAAAGGCGTGCGTGCCGAAGAGGCTGTACCGGTGACACAGCTTCTGGGCATATTTCCGAACAGGAATATGACTGTCATCGTTATGATGGAGTGCTATCAGCGTCATGCTTCTGCATCACGCAAATGATTCTATTCTATTATATCGCATGAGCCGCCGGTTTTCAACCGGTTTTTTCATATTTTTAAGATTTTTTTGGAGGAATGACGAAAATGAAACAGTATCAGGTTGGCATTATCGGAGCAACTGGTATGGTTGGACAGCGATTTGCAACGCTTCTGGAGAACCATCCTTGGTTCCATGTAGCAGCTCTGGCGGCTTCTCCCCGTTCTGCCGGAAAGACCTATGAAGAAGCAGTCGGCAGTCGTTGGGCAATGCAGACACCTATGCCCGCAGCAATGAAGGATATGATCCTGTTCGATGCAACAGCAGATGTGGAAAAGATCGCCGGCATGGTGGACTTTGTATTCTGCGCTGTTGACATGAAAAAAGATGAGATCCGTGCGCTGGAAGAGACTTATGCAAAGGCAGAATGCCCGGTGGTTTCCAATAACTCTGCACATCGGTTTACGCCGGATGTTCCCATGGTCGTACCGGAAGTAAACCCGGAACACATTGAGATCATCGAGAGCCAGCGCAAGCGTCTGGGCACAAAGCGTGGCTTTATCGCAGTCAAATCCAACTGCTCTATCCAGAGCTATGTGCCGGCACTGTCTCCCCTGCGCAAGTATGGCATCAAAAATATCCTCGCCTGCACTTATCAGGCAATTTCTGGTGCCGGAAAGACCTTTGAGCGCTGGCCGGAAATCCTGGATAACATTGTACCCTACATTGGCGGCGAAGAAGAAAAATCGGAGAAAGAACCGCTGAAGGTATGGGGTAAGATTGAGGACGGCAAAATCGTCAGCGCTGACAGTCCCTTGATCACCACCCAGTGCCTGCGTGTACCGGTTTCGGACGGTCACACTGCTGCTGTCTTTGTTTCCTTTGAGCAAAAGCCGTCCAAGGATGAGATCCTGAAGATCTGGGAAGACTTCAAGGGCATTCCCCAGGAACTGGAGCTGCCTTCCGCACCGAAGCAGTTCATCCATTATTTCCAGGAGGACGATCGTCCCCAGGCAAAGTTGGACCGCAATATCGAAGGCGGCATGGCTGTGTCCGTAGGCCGTCTCCGGGAAGACACTATGTTTGATTATAAGTTCGTGTGCCTGTCCCATAATACCCTGCGCGGTGCAGCCGGCGGCGGTGTTCTGCTGGCAGAACTGCTGGCAGCAAAGGGCTATTTTGACTAATGTCAGGGATGTTGACCTTTTCTTGCCACATTTACTTGAAAAACCGAATCTAAGTATATAACAGAAATTGCCATCAGGAGGTAATTGTTATGAAAAATACCATTTTTGAAGGTGCTGGCGTTGCCATTATCACCCCCATGTTGGACGATGGTTCTGTGGATTTCGACGGACTGGGAAAAAATATTGATTTCCAGATCGAAAATGGAACAGACGCCATTATTATCTGCGGCACAACTGGTGAATCATCTACACTGGACGATGAGGAACACCGTGCCTGCATTCGTTTTGCTGTAGAGCATACACACAACCGTGTACCGGTTATTGCCGGAACCGGGAGCAACGACACTAAGTATGCCATTGCCTTGTCTCAGGAGGCACAGGAACTGGGTGCAGATGGTCTGTTGGTTGTCACACCTTATTATAACAAAGCAACACAGCGTGGTCTTGTGGCACACTACAATGCCATTGCAGACAGCGTCAATATTCCCATTATCCTGTATAATATCCCCAGCCGTACTGGTGTCGGCTTTGAGGTCGGTACAATTGCAGCACTGGCTGAGCACAAAAACATTGTGGCTGTCAAGGAAGCAAGCGGCAATATCGGATATACTGCAAAGCTAGCTGCAAAGTGCGGCGACAAGGTAGATATCTACAGCGGTAACGATGATATGATTGTACCTATCATGTCCTTGGGCGGCAAGGGCGTTATTTCTGTTCTGTCCAATGTACTTCCGAAGGAAACACACGACATGACACAGTATTGCCTGAAAAACAACTTTGCTGCGGCGACAGAACTTCAGTTGAAGTATCTGCGCCTGATCAACGATCTGTTTATGGAAGTAAACCCGATCCCGGTAAAGGACGCTATGAATCAGATGGGTATGCCGGCTGGTCCGTGCAGAATGCCTTTGTGCGATATGAGCGACGAACACAAGGCTGCCATGCGTGAAACACTTCTGGCGTATGGACTGATTTCCTGAATTCATGGCAGGAAGTATAGAAAAGAGGAAGAATATGACAAAAATAGTAATATGCGGTGCCAATGGTAAAATGGGACACACAGTAGCTTCCTGCATTGCGGGACGGGATGATTGTACCGTTATCGGCGGCATAGATGCTTATACAGTACAGTATGCAGGCTTCCCCATCGTGGAAAAACCGACTGCACTTGCAGAAGTACCGGATGTCATCATTGACTTTTCGAATCCATCTTCATTAGATGCGTTGCTGGAATATGCACTGGTGAACAACGTGTCACTGGTTCTGGCAACGACAGGCTACAATGACGAACAGATCAGTAAGATCCAAACCGCTGCACAGCAGATCCCGGTATTCTTTACCTTTAATATGTCCCTGGGTATTAACCTGCTGGTGGAACTGGCAAAAAAAGCCGCTTCCATTTTGGGCGGACAATTTGATATCGAAATTGTGGAGAAGCACCACAATCAGAAAATTGATGCGCCCAGCGGTACTGCCATTATGATCGCAAACGCCATCAATGAGACACTGGACAACGAGTACCATTATGTCTACGACCGCCATGCAAGACGCATGAAGCGTGACATCAAGGAAATCGGGATGCACTCCATTCGCGGCGGTACGATCGTCGGCGAGCACGATGTGATCTTTGCCGGCAAAGATGAAGTGATTACTCTGTCCCACAGTGCTGCTTCCAAGACTGTCTTTGCAGTGGGAGCAGTGAATGCTGCCGTATATCTCTGCGGAAAGCCTGCCGGACTGTATGATATGAAGCAGCTGGTTCAGGAATAATTATTATCTATCGGCTTTGTAAGTAATTGCTATGGGCATCAATCTGAATCGCCGATATACCAGTATAAAAAAGCGTGCTGCTATCCTATTACGGATAACAACACGCTTTTCTTTTTCAGCAATCCATATTTTATTTTGAATGATAATACACAAATTATTTATTCTTGTGCAATCGGTTTCATCAACTTAAAATGCGTATTTTTCATTTCTTCCTGCTGATAAAATTCATGTGCTCTTTTACGATTCTGGTTGCTACATACTTCAAGTATTTGACAATGGTTCTTCTTTGCTACAGTTTCTGCAGCTGTAAGAAGCTGCTTTCCTATTCCGTGAGAGCGATATTCTGCATTCACTACCAGTTCCAGGATTTCTGCAACTTTTCCACAGTGATGTAACTGAAACTCCATCCGCAGATGTAGCACGCCCACAACTCTGCTTTCAGTTTCAGCTACCAGAATCATGTGATCTAGATCAGCCATCATGATATGAAATTCCCGTTCGAACTGTTTCTCTGGAAAAGCAGTTTTTTCCAACGCACAGATCAGTTGATACACTGCCGGCAAATCTGCACGAACTGCCTGTCGGATCACTCACGTCCCACCTTTCCTAAAATATGGTCAATGCCATTCTGTTCTGACAGAAAATCTCCTATATCTGCGGAAACGTTCTCAAATTTCCCATGAAAATCACTTCCGCCGGTGAGGAATAGATCATATCTTTCTGCATATTGCCGGATGATTGTCCTATCCTTTTGCTTATTGGAATGGTGATTCAGTTCCAGCCCATCCAGCCCTTGTTTCGCCAGTTCCGGAATCAGACAAAAATTTTGCTGCTGCCCGCTGTGCGCCAAAACAGCCAGACCACCGGCATCCTTTATGGCACGCAGTGCTTTCAGAGGGGAAATATAATGAATGTCAAAATCACAGATGCCTCCATTCTTAAAGATCCTCTGATAGAATGCCCCGAACATCTCCGCTGCTTTTCCACGACGCACCAGATCATCCATGATATGCTGCTTGTAGATGTATTTTCCATCTGCTTTTCGTAGTGTCTCTATTGCAATGTCATAGCCATGTTCATTCAGTACAGTGATCTGGCGCAGAGAATTGGCATGGCGCGCTTCCAGAGTGGGATGCACTTCCCGTTCCGTTAGCTCCGGTTTCTGAATGCCATATCCCAGCATATGCACTCGGAAATCATGGACATAATCATACGCTGAGATCTCAATACCTGGAATAACCTGAATGTCCTCTGTTTCTGGGATCTTCCCTGCCTGGGATAGTGTATCATGATCTGTAATAGCAATGGAATCCAGACCCTTTTCCTTTGCTCTGGCAATCAATTCTGGAATAGTAAAACTGCCGTCCGACACAGTGGAGTGCATATGTAAATCTGCTTTTCTCATGCAAAGGTGCCCTCCGAAATATTGAACACACGGTCGCAAAGTCCGTCCATGAATTCCAAATCGTGAAAAATTCCAATCATGCTGGTACCCTGTTGCTTCAGTTTCAGAAGCATATCCTTGACCAAAATCTTGGTCTTGTTGTCCAGAGATGCAGTAGGCTCATCCAACAGCATAAGCCGAGGATTCTTGACCATGGTATGTGCCAGATTCAGGCGCAGCCGTTCGCCGCCGGAAAAGGTATTGGGATAAATATCCCACAGATCCTCCGGCAGCCGGAAATAACCCAACATCTCTTCTGCTTTCTCCCGTGCTGTACCGCTGTCATGTCCTGTTTCCAGCAATGCCTGCATGACATGTTCCTTTGCAGTAGTTCTGGGCATGATGCTGAGGAATTGGGAAACATAGCCGATCTCATGATTGCGCAGATAGAGAATCTCTCGTTCTGACGCATGTGCCAAACTAATCCTTCCATATGCCAGACTTTCATAGACAATATCTCCTTCTGTAGGAAGATAAGTACGGTGGATACACTTCAGAATTGTGGATTTTCCAGCACCAGAACGTCCTACAATACCAATAAATTCCCCTTCTTCCAGCACAAAATCAATATTTTGACAGGAGTGAATGTCCCGGTTCGCATGGTGCAAATAAAAATTTTTCGCAAGTCCCTGAATTTCCAGTATGCTCATATGGAACGCCCCCTATATTCAACTCTGGAAGTGGTTTTGCCGTCTACCAGAACATGTGTCACCACTGGATAGCCGTCCAGAATATCCGCAATAATCAGATCCGCTTTTTTCCCCGGTGCAATAGAGCCATAATCTTTGTCAATTCCCATTGCTCTTGCCGGATTCAGAGAAACCTTGTTCACCATGTCCGGTAGTGTCTGCCCATACTTGTCACCCATGACAAACAGGCTATGAAGCAGTGCCTGAGGGAAATAATCGGAGCAGAGGATATCCACGCTGCCCTTTTGGATCGCCTGCGCCGCAGACATATTTCCGG
This sequence comes from Ruminococcus sp., assembly GCF_019417665.1. GTDB lineage: Bacteria > Bacillota > Clostridia > Oscillospirales > Ruminococcaceae > Ruminococcus_C. The sequence goes on along the minus strand of NZ_DXUU01000053.1, from coordinate 9,867 downwards.
AATGGGAACCACCTAACAGAATATTTGGCGCACCTGCTATAGTATAAAAGCCCATGTCATGAGCTGCTTTCGCCACCTCTTCAGTAATGGGAAATTCACTGATATCCACGCCCAGCTGACGGTTAACCTCCAGCTTTTCCATCGTATCATCATCATGGGATGCTACGGTAATATGATTGGCATGCGCCAGTTTTGCCAGTTCTTTTAACTGTGCAAATGAGAGCATCTCCTTACTTTGATGATATTCCAGCACTTCTTCAAAAGTCTTTCCTTCATTCTCCATACCGTGATATTTGTCCACTGTATCCCGATAGATCTCCAGGCTCCGATACTGCCCTTGCCCTGGAGTATGATCCATAAAGGAAATCTCATGCACCAGATGTCTGGAGATCATCTCCTTCGCAATGTCATATGCATCAATGTTATCGATCTCCAGACGCAGATGAAAACGATGGTGAATGAGATGGCTGCGGTTCTGGATGTCGGCAATGAGCTCTGCCATTTCCAGCACACTCTCCTTCGTACGAAGGGGACTTTTGCCCAACAACTCGTCTCTGTACAGAGAAAAGGAATGGTAAATGGTCGTAATGCCTAATTGCAGTAATTCCTTTTCACATTCTTTCAGTGCCAGTTCAAAAGGAAACTTCGCCGTAGGGCGAGGAAAAATAAACTGCTCAATCTTATCAGAATGTACATCAATAAAGCCTGGCAGAACATATCTGCCATGGGCGTCAATGGTCTTATCTGCTGTACCGTCAAACTGGCAGATATCGAAAATACGGTCATTGTCCAGCAGCAGCGTTTTTCCCTCTATGATCTGATCCGGTGTCACAATTCTGCCGTTTTTGATTGCTATCATGAATTTGGTTCCTCCTTGCTTTAGGTTTGTAATGAGGAATTAGGAGTTAGAAATGAGGAATGATGGTATCGCCTGCGGCGATGAATTTAAATTCATGAGCGCAGCAACACCGCCATTCCTAACTCCTCATCCCTATTTCCTCATTCAAAGATAACTTTACAACAGCGAATGTACCAACTGCTGAGTATAGGCATGCTGGGGATCTTCCAAGATCTGATCTGTCAGACCGCTTTCAATGATTTTCCCATCCAACATCACCACCGTCCGGTCTGCCAACATCCGGATCACAGCAAGGTCATGGGAAACCAGCAGGATGGAAATACCATACTCCGCCTTGATCCGCCGGATCAGATCCAACACCTTCGCCTGTACCGACAAGTCCAGACCCGTAGTTACTTCGTCCAGCAGCAAAATAGACGGATTGTTCGCCAGCGCCTTGGAGATCTGCACACGCTGCTGCATACCGCCGGAAAAATTCTTTGGAGCTTCTCCCATACGGGATGTGAGGATCTCCACAGCGGACAGCAATTCCTTGGCACGTTCTGTCATATGACCAGCACTGCGGTTCCCGGCAGCAATGAGCTTTTCTGCAATATTGGATGCAGCCGAATAGTTCATGCGCAGACCACGCACCGGATTCTGATATACCATACCCATGATACTGTTCTTGATATGCCGCTGTTCTGCTGCACTTGCCAGCCAGATACTTTCCTCGCCCTTTTTGTAATCTCCCAAATAAGCTTCACCGGAGGTAGGCACAATGTCAAAATACAAGCTCTGCATAAGCGTGGATTTTCCTGAACCGCTTTCGCCGACTATACCCAGTACTTCACCGGGATATACCTCTATAGAAACATCATTTGCCGCCCAGACCGTGCCGCAGACGGTACAGCGGTTCTTTTCCAGATGCGTTCTGCACGCCGGACAGCCATCGCCATAGCGTACTGTCAGGTGACGCACCTGCAATACCGGTTTTTCCTCAAGCTTCACGAGAACGCACCTCCTTGCAATATGCTGTATCCGAGCATTGATAGATCTTTTCTCCCGTTTCTGCATCAAATAGTTCATCCAGATAGGTATTGGTACTGCCGCAGAGACGGCACTTTCTGCCCTGGAAATTTTCACGTTCAAATGGTACATCGTCAAATGCCAGAGAAATCACATTGGTATGCGGCGGAATGGCATAGATCTTCTTTTCCCGTCCTGCACCGAACAGATACAGGCACTGGGACTGGTGCAGCTTCGGATTATCAAACTTCGGGATCGGGCTGGGATTCATAATATAGCGATCTTCCACTGTACAAGGATACTCTGTAGGGATGGTCACCTTGCCATACTTGACAATGCTCTCATACAATTGCAGCCAGATAGGCGCATAGTCCTTTTCGGCGTGCATTTTCTTGGTCACTTCTTCCTTCGGCTCCACAATGCGCAAAGGCTCCGGGATAGGCACTTGCAAAATCAGGATCTGATCATTTCTCAAAGACACCTCCGGGATACGGTGACGGGACTGGATCAGTGTTGCCGTATGGGTATCTGTAGTCGTTTCAATGTCGGTACATAGTTTCACGAATTTCTTGATATTGACTGCATTTACACTGTCATCGCTGCCCTGATCAATCACTTTCAGGGTGTCGGACGGTCCGATCAGAGAGAGTGTCAGCTGGATGCCGCCTGTCCCCCAGCCTCTGCCGATGGGCAACTCTCTCGAACCAAAGGGTACCTGATATCCAGGGATTGCTACTGCCTTCAGCACACAGCGGCGAATCTCCCGCTTTGAGCCTTCGTCCAGAAAGGCATAGTTATACTGTTCCGCTCTCTCCATGTTCCTGTTTCCTCCGTGTTTTTCTCACTGCATCCAGTTTGGACTGGAACGTGACATAATGGGGCAGCTTTAAGTGGGAAATAAATCCGTTCATTTCCAGACAATCCCCATGCATCAGTACAAATTCCTGATCTTGAGGCGGATAGTCGCCGCCCTGCTCTAATTCCCGATCAATCACCGCCATAGCTATGGCTTTATTTTCGTTTCTGCCGAACACTGCGCCATAGCCGCTGGCAAGCTTCAACTGTTCCTTATCGCTGGCAGAATTGAATGTCTCCACCTCTGTGAGCAGAATCTCACCCAGATAAATGGATTCCTCCGCCTTTCCCGGATAAGGAATTTCCAGAGCCACATAGCCGCTGCGCAGCTCACCTACCGTAGGATGTACCTGCCCGAATCCACGGAGCACCGAATATGCCAGACCCGACAGAAAGCCTGTATCCGCTCTTGTCATAGTCTGGAGCCGGGCGCTGCGAGATGCCGGGAATTCCAGCAGATTTTCTGTTACATCAAAAGGCGGTGTATTATCCTCTTTATAGATATCTAGAAGCCCTTCTTCTTTCAACATATTGGAAACACGGCTGTAAGTCCGAAGCTGCTCCGGTGTCTGCTCGTTCAGGATTTTCTGGAACATCTGATGCAATTCTGACGCATCTTCACTTTCCCGTTCAAAATGAATCAGTCGATGAGTATAGTCATAAGTTGCACCCAACAGCTGACCGCCGGGAATATCCTTGAATGCCGCAGAGATCCGGCGCATGACACGCATCTCACCAGTATCTACGGTTTTGGTATAATGGCTGCGTTTCAGTGTAGAACGGTAGGCGCGCAGGAGAAAAACAGCCTCTTCTGTAGAACCTTCGCATTGTTTCAATGCCAACGCCGCATAGGATCTGGCATACAGTCCAGCTTCGCTCATGACCTTGTCCACCAGAAGTCCAAACTTGTTTTCAATCACCTCCAGATCAACATCCTTTTCTGTGCCGCTCCGGTAATAATCCAGCAACTGGATACTGGCTTCAATTGCCTCCTCGCCGCCGGATACTGCTACATATGCCATGCTGTTTCCCTCCTTTTCACCAGTCTCGGAATACAAGTCACATTTCCATTATCTGTCACAAAGATCAGATCCACACCCATGGGATACTCATATTCCTGCCGGTCACGCAATGCGATTGCCTGCTGCATCATTTCGGAACAAACAAATTCCATGGTACCATCAATTCCCGGTCCATAAAGCAATATAGTCTGCTTTGGTTCACCGTTGTCACGAATAATCAACGTGGCACTGTGGTGTGGATCCACCAGAGTACCACACTTTGCCTGTGCAAGGATCGCCGAAAAAGTTTGTGCACTTGTTACAAAAATATAATCCGCCTCGCAGATGTTTTTTTCCTCTGACAGCGTCACTAGCTGGAGCTCCTCCCGGAGTGTCTCATTGCCGCAGACAGAAAAGCTGACTTCATTATCCAGAAGCGTCATGCCCAATGCCAGAAAGGCACTGTGTTCCCCGAACATTTTATTCGTTTGTAGTGCAATGGATACTGTCCTGCCGGGATTGGACATTCCCTCCAGCAATTTTCGGAACACTGCCTGTGTATCGAATACTTCGTCAAACTGATGGAGTGTTTTCATTGCACCACCCCCGAATCCATGGAGTGGAAATCCACTTTTGTTTTCTGGAACATAGCATTCTCCTGCTCCAGCTGTTGCATTTGCTGCGTTTCCCATTCCAGAAGCAATTCTTCTTTCTGAAAAACGCCTTTGTTTTCCGCAGCATCAATGATTGCCATATGTAGCGTCTTGTCAAAATCATCGCCCATAGTCACTGCTGTACCTACCGTACCATCCAATGAAACCGTAGCTTCTGTGACAATGACTTCTCCTAGATAAAACATGCTTTGCTTGACCGGTTCTCGCATTTGGATCATGGTCAAGGATTTCTCCGGTTTTTTTACAATCATCACCGGATAAATTTGCTGTAATTCCGCACCAAGAGCAATGACATCTTCCCGATCTGCCCTGGCGAGGATCTGAAACAATTGTTTCTTTTCCAAGAATCTTTCCTCCAAAACACAGCGAATTTTCGATGATATCTGAAAATCCACATTATTTTTTTCTGAATGCAGACAGTTATTTTACCTTTTCCTTGATCTTCGTTGAAACCGTCTCCAGCAAAATAACTGCAATGACAACGACATAGGTCAGAAATCCCATTTCATGCAGGTCAAAATAGAAGCTGCCTGCCATGTACAGCTGAAAGCCAATACCGCCTGCGCCAGCAGCTGCACCCATGGCAACTGCATTGGTGAAATTAATCTCAAATCGCATAAACGTCCACGCAACCATACAGCTGATGGATGCCGGCAGAATCGCTTGAAATACGATCTGCCAGAAGTCCGCACCGCTGGCACGAAGCGCTTCAATGGTACCGCTGTCAATTTCCTCAATGGATTCCGCATATACCTTTGTTAGATAAGCAAAACTGTGAAATGTCAGACCAATGACTGCGGCTACACTGCCCAATCCTGCGGAAACGGCAAAGATCAGAACCCATAATACTGTAGGGACTGCACGTACCAATGCTACCAAACTCTTGATGATATTGGCAAGCCAGGACGCTGCAATATTTTTGGCACAAAGCAGTGAACAGAAAAATGCCAGGACTGCGCCGAAAATCGTGGACAGAATGCCTAGGCAGAATGTGACCAGCAGCTGATATAGTGCATTGGAAATGGTATCCCTGGACAGCCTCGGTTTGAGAAATACCGTCTTGATATTATGCAGTGTATCGGCAATTGCTTGAAAAAAGTCGATTTCCTTATAGTCGAAAGAAAGAAAAGCATATACAGTCAGTCCGATGAGTACCGCTGTAAGTATCTTTAAGGCAATACCGCTTTTGCTTTGCACGCCGATCTTGATTCTGCCGTTCTTATGCCGCTGGGCATGAAGATCTGCTACAGAAATATTCTGAGACAAAACTGCTGTATCCTGCATCAGAGAATCACCTTCCTTATTTGATTGGAAATGGTCTCAATGACAATAACCATGGCGATGATCAATACGACAACCAGACTCGCTGAACTGAAATCCAACCGTTTGTAATACATATCAAATAGATATCCAATGCCTGTTGCCGTCAGGATACCGATAAGGGTAGAACTACGGATATTGGTTTCGATCATGTACAATACCCATGTGACAATACCCGTTATGGTAGATGGAATAATACCTTGAAATACGGTCTGGATAAAGTTTGCACCGGAGGCATGGAGCGCCTCGATACAGGATGCGCTGACTTCATCTATGGTCTCAATAAACGCACGTGTCAGTAGACCAAAAGTCGTGAAAAACAGTGCAAAGAACCCGGTCAGAATGTTCTGCCCGAAGGAAAACATAAGCAGCATTGCCCATACCACATCCGGCACATTCCGGAAAAAAGCCGCCAAAATTCGTACGATCCGATTGACAATACCATAAAATCCCGTCGCTTTTGACCCGAACAGACTGAAAAAGAAGGCAAATATTGCCGCAATGACAGTGACTGAAACGGAGAGAAGCGCTGTTTCAATGAGTTTGTCCAGAATTTTCGGGAATCGCTTCATTGCCATCTCATCGGGGACCAGATTTTCTGCAATCCACACAAACGCCTTTGGAAAAGATGCCGCACCCTCTGTCAAATGAAATTCTGTCACCAGAGAGGACACAATGTAAATGCCAAGCACCACCGCCAGCACAATGGTATATGTCAGCTTTCGTTTCAAAAACACGTTTTGTATTTTCCTGTCCATCTCATTCTCCCTGCATATCTATGATCAGATCCTGATCGCTGGATTGATAAATGGTGTGAATTTTCTTTTGGGTCAGTTCCGCAGGCGTTCCATCAAAGACGATCCTTCCTGCAGCAACACCAATAATGCGCTCTGAATACTTCATGGCTACATCCACCTGGTGCAAATTGACAATACACGTGATCTTCTTCGTCCGGTTGATCTGCGCCAAATGATCCATGATGGTCTTGGACGCTTTCGGGTCAAGAGAAGCGATAGGTTCATCACAGAGGATCAGCTTCGGCTGCTGCATAATGGCACGGGCAATGCCCACACGCTGTTTCTGTCCGCCGGACAAGGCATCACATCGCTTGTACGCCTGCTCCGCCAGTCCCAATTCCTCCAAAATGGCAAATGCCTGTTCCTTTTCTTTCTCGCTGTAATGCCCGGCTACACCGCTGATGGTAGATTTTTTCCCCAGCTTCCCGTGGAGCACATTCTCCACAACACTCAGACGATCCACCAGGTTGTAGTGCTGAAAGATCATGCCAGTTTTCGTCCTGACCTTGCGAAGCTCTCGTTTGTTTAGTTCCATGACATTTTGCCCGTCATAGATAATTTTTCCCTCAGTGGCATCAATGAGACGATTTACACATCGAAGAATGGTAGACTTTCCGGCGCCAGATGGCCCGATGATGGAAACAAATTCCCCCTCTTCAATGGAAAAGTTGATATCTTCCAGTGCCTTTGTGGTATTGTTATAGACTTTGCTGACGTGTTGAAATTCTAAAATCGGCATCTTAGACTCTCCCATCGTTCCCAGTCAGGATTTCATATTGCGGATGGGGTCGTACCAGGAATCCTCAACAGTGACGAAACGCATTTCCTCCGAATCCTTTTCCAGCAGACCCATACTGCCTTCCGGATAAAAAATCAGCTTGTTATTCGCAACTTCATCGGAAGTGAACAGATCCTGAATCGCTTTCACATCATCCGGACTAAGGGTATCACCATTATAGGAAAAGGGACCGTTTAGCACCGGAATGGACTGAATAACTGTGAATGTTGAACCTGTCACCGTATCAAAAGGTGCACTTGCATCCTCGTTAATGGTATAAACAGAACCCACTGCAGCCGCTTCACCTTCTGTACAGGTGACATAGGGTGCCAGCTCAATGTCACAGAATGCAGCAACATCGCACTTATCAGAAAGCAGATTAAATGCAGAACCCTGGTGTGAGCCGCCGAATAGCACTTCTGAGAAAAATGAATCGCCGCCGCCCTCCAACAAGTCGTCTACAATCAAGTTGTCCTCTGCAAAATGTGAAATGATTTGGCTGGTGGGAACTTTAAATCCAGAAGTGGAACTGTTGGATACAAAGGACATTCTCTTTCCCTTGATGTTGTCAATGCTGTAGGAGCCACCGTCCAAATACTGATCCGCGTTTTCTTCCTTGACCGCAAAGAAGCTATAATACAGAGCATCGTCCAGAGTGCCAGATTCGCCGGACTGAACAAAGAGTGGCTCCACCGCATCGTTGGAATTCTTCGCTTGAATATACCCTTCTGCACCCATGCAGCAGCCAATTTGCGCCGTGCCGTTAGAAAGGGATTCAATGGCGATTGCATAGTCAGTGGTCAGTTTCTGTTCTACGGTCTTGCCTGTCGCCTGTTCAATTAGCCTGCCCACTTCATTTCTGGCATCCTGATAATCCTCTGCGGATTCATTGGGATACCATACCAATGTAATGGTATCAGTATACTTGCCGGAGCCGGAAGTATTGTTCTCCGCTGACGCATTGTCTGCGCTGGAAGAAGCAGCATCTGCACTGCCTGTCTCTTCTGTAGAACTTGTTGCCGTTTCACTGCATCCTGCAAGTGTACCGCAGAGCATGGCAAATGCTGCGATTGCGATCCAGGTTCTTTTGGTTTTCATCATGAAAGCACTCCTTTTCTCATGGACAGATCTGACCTGTTCTCTTCTGTCAGATCCCTATCTTCTGAAATCACTCTTTCTTGTAATTTCCATAACCCATTATATCCTTTTCATGTAAAGTGCACTATCTTTTTTGAGTAAAACCCTTGTAAATTATCCCATATCAACTCACTCGGATTACCAGCATCAGCGATTGAGCAGATCAAATCTACAAAACACAAGCCATCTGTGGGAAAACATCAACGTGAAACGTATTCTGAATAATCCGATCTTATAATTATGTGATGATCGATAAAAATAACAAGAAACACAAAAACCGTCCCGTAAGATTCACATCTACATAAGTTCATTGATAAAAGTCTTACGGACAAAAAATGCCCTTTCGTGATCAAGGGCGAATGAAAATTATATTACAGTGTCGATAAGCTGCGCTTACTTTTATAAAAAACCACTGTACAAAGAAAACAATCTTTGTACAGTGGTTTTTTATTTGGAATGAAAAACGAGACAGCTGCCACCCGGCAATTGTCTCGTTATAAAGGACACTTTTAAATAATTCTCAGAAATCAATCAGCAAAGAAATCTTATGCCTGTGTTACCGGGAATGGTGTCGGAGTACCGCCAACAGACTTCTGTGCATAATATACCAGGATCAGGTATGCATCGTCAGCATTAATTGTGCCATCGCCGCTTACATCAGCATTCTTCTTCTGGGTATCATCCAAAGTGGATTTACCGCCGACAGATGTAGCTGCATATTCTTTCAGTACCTGATAAGCATCATCTGCATCAATCTTGCTATTTCTGTCAACATCGCCATAGGATGCTTCCGGCTGTTCAGCTTTAACCAAACCGGATACAGTGAAGTTTACAACGAGCTTGTCTCCACCATTCAGACCGCCTTCTGGTTCATTGGTGATATCTGTTATGTTGTTGCCCCAAGTATTATAGAGGTTCATACGGAGGCTGACACCATCATTTTCCTTGGAGAATGCACCTTCAGAAGGACCATTGTATTCGATTTCAGTAGTGGTACCATCCACACGCTCAACAACAACAGAAGTGATCTCAATCTTTGCAGTGCCGTCAGTCCACGGATCCTTACCCTCTTCTACGAATGCATAAGCATTGATGTTGGTGGAAAGAATCAGGCATTCAATACTACTGGAACCACCTTCCATGGTAACATCAACAGAATATTCACCGTCACCTGTGATGCTGGCTTCTGTACCGGAAATATTATTCTTTTCCTCTACAAGTGCCGCATCCTCAGACTCAGAAACCCACTTCATATCACCGCCAGCCTGCAGACACAGCCATGCAGTATACGGCGCTTCGTCTGTTGCCTCCAGTGCGGAAGCAGACAGCGGCATTGCACTTACAGTAATCGCAGCAGCCAGAATAGCTGCAATCTTTTTCATATTCTTCATAATCGGATCAAACTCCTTTTCTTAAAATGATGTATTAATTATAGCAC
>NZ_DXUU01000052.1 GCF_019417665.1 Ruminococcus sp. | reverse complement strand
TTTCACTGCGTACTTTGCAAGCGTCAGAACCATCTAAATAGTACGAATATTCGTACTCAGAAATCGTCGAATTGCCGGATTTCGTCACAAGCTTTGTAATCTTATTGCAGCCATTGTATGTGTAAGTCGAAACCACACCGTTTGCCAGCGTTTCACTTGCTTTGTTGCCATTTGCATCATAAGTATAGGAAGCTGTTTCATTGCCGCTTTCCTTTACCTTAATAACACGCATTTCAGCATCGTATTCATATTGCGTGGAGGAATAAATTGTCTGATGATTAATACCAACCAACTGCTCCTTCGCATACTGAGATACGCCCTCATAGAAATAGCCCTTAAAAGATTTTGGGCTAAGTTCCTGATAAACACGTCCAAAGATATCGTACTGATAACTTGTCTGTACACCATTGGCAGTTTTGCTCTGTACTCTTCCCATATTGTCGTAAACATAAGATTTCGACACATCTTTGGAGGTATCACTGCAAACTGTATTCGCAGTCAACACACGATTCAGAGCGTCATAGGTGTTGGTCGTCACATTGCCGTTGGAATCGGTTACAGTCAGTGCATTACCATTCAGATCATAAGTGGTTGTACCTGAGTTGTAACCAGTGCTGTCAGTCGTTCTTACCAAATGTCCCCATGCATCATACTCATAATTGGTAGTCATATAGTCAGAATCGTTTGCACTGCTCAAACCCGTGTACATCTTCGTCTGAATACCAGCGTTATTGTAAAAATACTTGGTGATATTCTTCTCACCATTGGAAGTACCGTCGCTCAGTGTTACCTGTGTCAGCAAGCCCTGTGCATTGTACTGGTTTTGTGTCACGCTGTACTTTGCGGTGCTGGAATCCTGCTTCTGCACAGTTTGCTTTGTCAGAATTACATTACCGTTCTTGTCATACTGATTTTCCGTTACGGAGTAATTGACAGAACCATCTGATTTGGTATTGAACGGTGTGTAAGTCTTAGTAACCTTGTTCAGATAGCCGTACTCATACTTTGTCGTATTGCCCAGTGCGTCTGTCTGGCGAGCCAGCTGACCGTTGGCATAGTATGCGCTGGTACGTTTGGTTTCGCCATTGGTCTTTTCGTAAATGGTGTGTTCCTTGATATCAGTCAGAGTTTCGGAAACCACCTGTTTATCTGCTGTAATATAGGTTGTTTTGGTCGTTTTCAGTCCCTTACAGGAGTGAGAGGATGAACTGTCAAGCGCCGTGTAAATGTCAAAATTATATCCTGCAAATTCATAGGCAACCTGTGTCAGAATCTGTTTGGTTCCATTTTCGCTACCTTGAAAATATGTTGCCTTTTCCCGCTGCAAGCCATCGTATTCCGTCAGGTTCATGGTGCCGTCCGGATTGGTTTTTTTCGTTATCTGTCCATAGGCATCATACTCATAAGATGTGACATTGCCTTCCGCATCGGTTTCTGTTTTCACATTGCCATCCGGATAATAGGTTGTCAGCGTACCATGGCTCTTATCAGAAGAATAATTCGGTGCATATTCCGCTGTTTTACGACTCAACAGATCGTATTCTGCAATGGTCGTTGCCGGTGTGCTGCCTGTACCATAATCTCTGGTAACCGTTACATTGTTGAAGCTGTCATACTCGTATTCCTTCACAGAATAAAGATTTTGGGACAAGTCATAGCTTGTGGTTTCCTTAGATACATGCAACTGCGCATTGTACTCATACGCAACAGTGTTTACTATGGTATTTCCACTTTTCAGCGTTTTTGTCTTTACCAGACCTTTGCCAATACCATCCTGATAATAATCATATTCAGTAACATTACCTTCAGGATCAGTTGTAGCACGAATCAAACCTGCAACACCACTGACATAGCTGTCTGCATAATATTCGTGACTGGTGATTGCATAACTGCTTTCGTTTTCTGTCAAGTATTTTATTGGATCAAAACTTACAGCAGTTACTGTATCAATATCAGACTGAGAAAGTGGCTGTAAGCTGGTTGCCTCTTTGATCAGACGAGTACCATTAGAATCATATGCCTTAATCGTTGCATATCCCAATTCATCTACTTCTGCAACAACACTATTTTTGCTGTTATAATTAGCAAGCGTGTATGTGCCATCCGCATTGGTGGTCTTGATGACATTACCGTTAGCATCACGGTCGTACTTTGTCGTATTACCCATGATGTCAACACTTTCAATCATTTCATCATATTTGTTTTCACCATCTACAGTGCTATAAGTGATTTTGTCAACTTCATAGATCTGACCGTCAGTTTCAACTTTGTTGGTATTTACAGCGTACTTTTCATCATAGTCATATGTATACGTTTTTACCAGCGTATCGCCGTCATACTCTTTCAGTCCTGTCTGTTTCTGTGCCTTATCATAGGTATACACCTGTTTTAGACCGGAAGCATTCGTCAGCCAGTTCACAGAACCATTATCGTTGTATACGATCTGGTCAGTTACTTCATTGTAGCAGTTTGTGATTTTGCAGAGTCTGCCGTTTCCGTCGTACTCATATGTTTCAGTGCCGCCGGAAACGCTGGTTGCTGAAATCAATTGATAATCACTGTTGTATCCATAAACAACCGAACGATTTGCAGCGGTATCCTTAATTTCAGTAACACGGGAATGTTCGCTGTTTCCGTTGTAGATAATCATATAAGTTCTGCCAGTGGAATCTGTTACAGTACGCTGATTATTCGATATTGCTGAAATCGTCAGAATATTGCCCTCTGCGTCCTTAACCCAATCCAATTCACCGTCTGTATTGAAGTGATACTGTGACTGTGCTGCATTGGTAACCGTATATTCGCTTCCAGACTTTGTCATAGTGCTGTGTGCATTCAGGCACTCAAATCCGCCATTACCGTCATCTTTGAAAGTCGTGTTGGAGCCATCGGGAAGTACAACTTGATAATATCCCTCAGCTGGAATGACAATTTTACTAACATCGATGTTGAAGTCCCAGCCGATACCGAATGAACCTTCTTCATCGCTTGTAGAATTGTAAGTGCGGATAAAATCAGATTGAACTCCTGGAGATTCAATACTCAAATCTGTAAAGGTTTTTGTATAGTTACCAGTTGCAATGTGTACACCATCGCCCATTTCCCAACCTTTGCGATAAAGAGTATAATCCGGTTCATCATACGGACGGAACCATGGACGAAACCAGTAATTTTCTTCGGTAAAATCATATAGGAAATCAATTCCACCATCAAAATTAAAGGTTCTTTCCGTGTTCAGAGAGCCGTCTTCATTATTGATATAGGTTTCACAGTTATCCCAAAGAACAGTTTGTTTGCCGCCTTCATATCCAAAATGAATTACTTGTGAACCAGAAGAGTAAATAGATTTTGGTCCGGAAGCTTCATTGACTTCCCAGATTGGTCCAAAGAAACAGATATTACCTGCTGTCCATTTTCCTTCCATATCAGTCAATGTAATGTAATTCCAGTTACCGTATACTTCGAGCCAATCTGCACTATTTGTCATCCAGATAGTATCATAGCAGTTCGCTTGACCAAAGTTAAAGTCGCCGCCGACAATCACTGTGCCACCATTCAGTCGCATATTCTGTCCTGCGTTTCCGTCCCAGCCATCTGGAGAGGCAGTACGGAATACCAGATTATTGGCAACTTTCAGATAACCGCCATTAATATTCAATGTTGCTCCTTGACCACCAGACCAAAACTTTGGAATGTCTGTTGTAAAGGACATACAATCGCCGACATACAGTGCACATTCACCCAGATTTAAATTGGTATCATGCAAATTCAAACTATACGGAAAATATCCATTTTCCAAAACTGTCAGTGATCTTTTGAATGCATGATCCCAATCCAAATCGCCGGACTGTGCATATGCTGCGGAGAACCAAGCTACATCGAAATCTTCGATTGTGCCATTGTCATCCTTGTCCATATATGCATAGTAGTTATCTGAAGTGTCTTTCAAACCGGCATAATAATCTACCCATGCCTGATCAGCATATTCAATGATCCCATTGTTGTCAAGATCATAGTTATAATACATGGCAACTTCAGAGCCAGCTTCACTTTCGAATATGTAATTGTAGTAATCATTAACGTCACTCTCATCGAACGTTCCATTACTGTTAAAATCAGGTACGCTAGCAGGTCTATCTGCCAAATCATAATAATAGCCATATAAATCAAGGTAATCATTAAAATTGATTACACCATCATCGTTAACGTCATAATAATTTGCGTTCATATCGCTGATATCAATCTGTTCATTACCCAGATCGGTATAAAATTGCAAAAAAGCATTTTTTTCAGCTTCTGAAATCTCTCCATCTCCATCTGTATCCATACTGGGATTGAAATTACTATTTCCTCGGTGTGCGCCTAAACAACTCTGCACATATGCAACATCGTTTGCATTGATAACATCATCGCTCCACTGATTATCACTATCTGCATTGTATGTGGTATCACCGGGAACAAGAGTTACAGTATTTGTTGATTCACCGGTTCCAACCCGATAGGAACCGGTTCCGAAATCTTTTAAATAGAACGGCAGGTAACCATCGCATTCATACTTAACATGATAAACATCTAGATAGTCAGCAGTTACTGTGTACTCTTGATTTTCAGCAACTTCCCAACTATAAACTTCATTCCAATCTCCGTCATAAATACGTATGTAAATTGGTGTGTTATCAGAAGCAGTATAATCACCTACTGTACCTTTCTTTACATAACCATTAAGAGTCAATTCTGCTGCAAATTCAGGTTCCTCATCTTCACTTAGAGGCATAATGTTAGCATCAGATTCCATGTCATTGACATCATCGCTCACCGTTGCGATCTCATTTTCTGATGAACCAAAGTATTCTACTTCGCCTAAGCCTTCGGTGGCTTCTTCAAATTCGTCAGCAAGCTGGTTGGCGTTTTTTGCACCCTCAATTGCTTCTGCTGCAGAAGCGATAGTATCAGCATGCAAGATGCCTTGAGACGCGCCGTCACCGAAGACCATGATCTGTCCAACAAGTAAAAGGGATAATGTGCCGGAAATAACTCGGCGTATGTTTTTATTCATCAATATCCTCCTTCTTTCTTTCAGTTCTGTAATTTCTCCATTTTCCAAAAAGCAGCATTACTGTTAATAAACGCCAAACCATTTCAATTAACATCAATATGTGCTTAAACTGCAATATGTATATGACAATTGCTATCATGATTTCCGCAAACATAATTAACGTTGCCCTGATATGATATACATGATGTTCTTTCTCATCCAAGGGTTTGTTCTGCTCCTCCACAGGTGACAGTAAAATAATAGCAATACTGGCGATAAGCGATAATGCTGTAAAATAACAGAAATATTTTCTACTAATGTTTCCTATACTTCCACATTAAAAAACAGCATCACTATGATACCATTTTCTATTTAATGATACTAATGATGCTGTTTAATTACGATTCTTGACCAACGTATTTTTCAACATTCCCAAAAGCAGCATAATACTAAGCATAATCCAAACTATCTGAACGCTGTTTGAGATGCGATTCATGTGAAAAATTTGAAGCAACACTACAAGTATAGCTTCTAGTGTAAATACAATAATACCACGCTTTTTATAGACACGTTTTTCTGTGGCATCTAAAGGCTTATTGAGATCCTCTACGGGCATTCTCCACAGAATCACCCCTGCAGAAATAACAGAAACGATGTGAAAAGCGACATAAAATTGCTTTACATAAAAAAGCAGCGTTAGAACAACTATGAGCATACATCCAGATAACAGCCAGCATCTACATGGTGTTTTCGCATGAAACCCTCCAGCATAAATTCGAAACGGAATATATCCAGCTGTAAAAATAACAGTTTCCACTACCATGTGAAACAACAAGCCAATGACCAGAAACGTGAAAATATTCAACATGGTATTCAAAGCTTGATTGATCCCATATTGATAAATCGAGCTCTGTTCAGTTGATACAATTTGCTGTTGCTCCAGTTTTTTCACAATTTTTTCGGATGTCGTTGCAAACATTAGAATTTCCGCAGCTTCTTGACATCATCCGGTAGTTTTGGTTGATGTGTAATCCACATGCAGGCAGAGTTTGCGGATATAGTTGCAATCATCAGTGCGAATGCGGCAAATACACCTCCAAACATCATCATAAACCGGTTTACTGTTGATTTCATAATACATCTTCCTTTCTCTGAAGTGCTCTATAGCTCTCACAGATGCTATAGGCATATTGATTGTACGTTTCGATGAGACAACTCATCCTGTTGACATTATATCATAAAATCTGACAAAAAAACGTCTTATGGTACGAGTGGTATGGTTTTTGGGTATGAAATGCAAAAAGTCAGAGATTTCACTTTGAAAATCTCTGACTTTTAATGAAAATAAATTCAGCTGTAATTTTTTTCAAAATAATTCTTAAAGCTTCATGACAAAAAAGAAGGAGTAACTCCTACTTGCGCAGGGTTACTCCAAGGTAGTTAAGAAATATGAAGAGTAATTCATAATAGCTGTGCTTTTATGCCGAAAATCTTTTTATTACTTCATTTATAAGTTCGTTTATTTCCTTCGATTCTGTTCCTATATACGCTTCACAGAATTGATTAATAAGAGTTGCAAAGTCTGAATTTGATATAAGCTGTATCTTATCATGAAAATAAAATTGAATTCCACTTTCAAAATAATTTGTATCATTTGATTCGTACGGTTCATATATATTTGGGAAATTATAGCCATAAACTTCGTTCCCATATCCATACTCCTGAAGAAAATGACGAAGCATAAAAGCAACACCATGATTTTCGCTAATCAGATAAATCACACAAATGCACACTCTATATTTTTGGACTTTTTTTCAAGCCTTGCAATAATGTTATCTAAACTGTTCATTTAACGCTCCTTACGGAATAATAGGATAGTAGGAAATAATTTCTCCTGTTTCACTACTTATCCATCCTTCAAACCATAAATCATTGGAAGCTACGCCTTTAACATATATTTCTCCATTTATAATTTCTACTGACGCTGATTCTAAAGCTTCTCTTGCACATTTCATAATTTCAGCATCAGAGATGATTGATGAATCATAAACAGTTTTTCTATATGTTTGATTTAACCATTCACCTTCAATAGCATTACCCTTAGCATCAAGTTTAGCAACTTTATATTCAATTTCCATGATACCATTTACATTACTTGATGTTTTTTTACAATTTGAATTGGTCTTATGGATTGAGAGTATTCTTCTATAGCTTGCAATTTATGTCCTCCAACGATACCTTGTCTACCTTTATTGAAGCCTTCTACATTGGTCAAATGAGCATCTGCCTTATCAGAAAAATTAATTTTTGAAGCACCTGATTCGGAAGCAGCTTTTACTTCAACATATGTTTTTAATGACTGTTCTCGTTCTAAAGAAAGCTTATATTCTGACGAATAATCCCAACTTGAAATGTCCCGACAATAGGCATCTGAAACGCCGAAAAGCCATATAGAAGCTGCAAATCTTGCAGTTTCACTCCAAGACTCATATGCACACTCTGTAAGTTCTGCAAAACTTGTGCCAACTGAATAGTTTTCATATTCAGCTAATAACATTTTAACATCATCTATATATAATATTAAATCTAAAATTTTTTCATACCAAGGTCTATTCGGATCAGGAGCCGGTACAATTTCTGCTTCATAAAATTCTTCATGAATAGCATCCCAGTCGTTGCTACCATAATATTCTCGACAAATTTCAACGCATTTAATTGCCTTTTGAATTTCCTTCTCTTTTAACAAAGGGTTTTCTAACACAAATCGTATTTCAAAATACTCAGCATTTTCAAAAAACTCTTTTATTTCTAACTCTTCATTTGAAATAGGAATTAAAGGTTCCTCATCCTCAGCATCTTCAATTCCATCTCCATCTGAATCCACCAGCCTCGGATCAGAAACCATAGTAAAAGTAACAGTTCCAGTTGACCAATTGTTATGTACAATAATTTCTTCACCATCTAATAGTCCATCGCCATCTGTATCCGGATTATCCCAGGCAGTGTAAACAATTCCTCCTTCCTGCACCTGCATCCCTGCAATTTCGAAAACATCCGGCAAGCCATCTTCGTCAGAATCCGTCATATCAATGTCTTTGGCTCTGGTAGCGCCAATCTTTGTAGACAAATCAGATATTTCTTCATTCGTTGAAGCGTAGTAATACTCGCCGCCTGTCGCTTCTGCAATCTTATGCAGAATTTCTTCGTTGACCTCTGCACCAACACCAACCGTATAGATTTTGATATCTGCATTTTTGGCTTCCATCAGCAGGCTTTCATTCAGGGGATCATCTAACTCATCCAACATGCCACCGTCAGATATCAAGATAATCATTTTCCCGATTTCATCTTCTGACGTTTCTGTATGCACTTGCAGCTTAGAGATAGATTCACTCAAAACGGGATTAAAGTTGGTGGAGCCCTCCTGATACAAAGTGTACAATGCTGATCTTAGTGCGCTTGGATCACTTGTAAAGTCGCAGAGCAAACTAGTAGTGTAATTAAATCCAATTACAGCGGCTTCATCGTTTTCTTCCATTGCGGCAATCAGGTTATTGGCTGCCATATGACGTTTGCTGGCGGTTCCGCTGGCATTCGGTTCTGGGTCTAAATCTTCCATGCTTCCGGAACAATCGATTGCAAAAACGATATTATAGGAATCATACTTCGAGTAATCCAGGTTGGTTTCCCAAATTTCGAGCCACTTTGTTCGATTGACAATCATGTACTTGCTGAAATGCGGCAACGTTGCCGTTACAACGCTGTTTGCAGAATCCAGCGTGCAGTCAACAAGTTCGAATGTTTGTTCATCCTCATTATACCACAAAATAGCGAGGTCGTCAAATGCAGTTTCACCAAGACTATTTTTTCTGATTTTAAATAGATGTGAAATGAAAAAGCAGCTTGTGAAAACAATCAGCAAACTGCTTTTATCTTTTTATGATTCCATACTATCCCTTATACAAGAAGCAAAAGCATATGACAATTGCCTCTCGATTCTTTGTAACGCAATCACAGACACAGATCGAATTGGGTAATAAATAAATCTACATCATAGTTGGTATCATGCAAGCTGTACAAAATCAACAACCTTCCACTCACCATCAATCTTTTCAAAATATAGTCTGTCGTATGGCAAGTTATGCGTATTCAACTCACAGTTAGTAACATCATTTTGTGGATTATAATAGCATTCATTTGACCAATAAACAATAGCTTTACTTTTATTTGCAAGGCATCCTAAGTCTATATTAATTAATTGAACCTCGGTGTTTTTATTATAATTTGGATTTAAACACTTATAAAAATTATCGTCAATTATTTCCCTGAATGAATTTAGCGAATCATTATTAAAATAGGATTTTTGTATCATCTCTTTTGTCAGACTTTTCAGCTGTTCTTCAGAATCGTTATCACCAAATAGTTGCAACATTCTTAAATCGGATACCTCAAGAAATTCAGCATCTGAAATAGATGGTACATTGCAATTAAAATCTCTTAAATATACAACACGAGTAAACCTAATGACTATTATAAATACGATAATTACAATTGGTAATAAAACCAGGACTATATACCTTTTCCTTTTCAAGAAATATCACCAACTAAACAAACAATAATAACTTGATCATAACCTTCTCTCGCATCAGATAATCGATAGTTAAGCCTAGGTTTATTATGTCCACAAAATTTGATATCATTGTCTTCAACACTTGTAATAATTGTGGCATGTGTAGGATTTTCTCCTCCATTACAAAAATACAACAAATCTCCGGGTCTTACGTTATATCCTTTAATCGCTTCACCGATTGATTCATCAGGCTTAATCGTTATCGAATACATTGCATATTCTTCAGAACTAAAATATTCATATTGATCGAATGCAACAGCCCAGTTAACTGTCCATCCATAAGCTCCATTACCAGTCGGACGAATAATACTCATTATGTATGAGAAAACATTTCCTGATTTACCCATATACCATTGATCATTCATTTCATATCCGCCTGCGTTCAAACATTGTGAAACAAAATTAGCGCAGTCTCCTATGTTTGACAAATCCGGATATTGAGCTGTATTAAATATCGCACCAATTGTGTCGATGTCTCCACTCCACTTTTGTGCATATGCACGTGCAGCTTCGCGATCATAAGATGGATTTGATTTTAATGGCTCACTATCATATTTATCAAAAATCCCATCTTCATCTGTATCATTATTTAATGGTGATGAAGTATAGACTATATTTCCTTGAATAATGTTCATTTCGTCATTATCTAAAAGTCCATCTCCATCTGTATCCTCAAGATTTGGATCAGAATTCATAGTAAAAGTTACTGTGCCGAGAATCTCATTGTAATGTACTGTTATTTCTTCCCCATCCAATAACCCATCGCCATCTGTATCAGGTTCATTTGAATCAGTATGAATAACAGTACCATCCTGTAACTGCATTCCAACAACTTCAAAGATATCCGGCAAACCGTCCTCATCGAAATCAGTCATGTCAATTTCTTTTGCTCGGGCAACACCTATTTCAGTATAAAGATCAGATATTTCTTCATTCGTCGAAGCGTAGTAATACTCGCCGCCTGTCAATTCTGCAATCCTATGCAGAATTTCCTCATCAACCTCTGCACCGATACCAATCGTATAAATCTTAATATCCGCTGCTTTAGCTTCCGCTAATAAAGTTTCGTTTAAAGGCTCATCCAATTCATCCAGCATACCGCCGTCTGACATCAGTATGACCATTTTTCCGATCTTTTCTTCGGAGGTTTCTGTGCTTGCTTTTAATTTAGAAATTGACTCGCTTAAAACAGGATTAAAGTTGGTCGAGCCTTCCTGATATAAATTGTACAATGAGGATTTTAAAACGCTTTGATCGCTTGTGAAATCACAAAGCTGACTTGTCGTGTAATTAAATCCGATTACCGCAGCCTGATCATCTTCTTCCATAGCGCCAATTAAAATATTGGCTGCCATATGTCTCTTGCTTGCAGTTCCATTGGCACTCGGCTCAGGGTCTAAGTCATCCATGCTTCCGGAGCAGTCAATCGCATATACAACATTATACGAGTCGTACTTTGAGTAATCCAGACTGGTAGCCCAAGCTTCCGCCCATTCGCTGCGGTTGACGATCATGTATTTGCTGAAATGTGGTAAAGTCGCCTTTACAACACTATTTGTAGAATCCAGCGTGCAGTCAACAAGTTCGAACGTTTGTTCGTCCTCATTATACCACAAAATAGCAAGCTCGTCAAATGTAGTTTCACCAAGACAGTTCTTTCTAATCTTAAAGCTGAGTTCTGCTTCGTCAAACTGCGAGGTGGAGTTAATATCATACGGATTGCCTACCAATCCTACAACATTGGAGCAGAGTACATCCTTTCCCATGATGTCCGTGATGGATGTATTTTTATTGATATTACCTGTACCTTTAAAGGAAACCGTAACCGATTCAATCGGATTAGTTTCGTCATCTACATTAAGCGTCAATGTCTGGCTTATCTTTTCATCACAGTCTAAGATTCCGTTAAAGTCTGTGTCAGGTAAAGTAGGATCGAAACCAAGAGCGACGTCATCGCCATCAGTCAGAGTATCGCCGTCTGTATCTTCCTTTAAAGGATCGGAATGATAAATCTTGACTTCTTCACCGTCCGTTAAACCATCACTGTCTGTATCTTCATTACGACAATCTGTTTTATTTTCAATCTCTTCAAGATTATTCAAATTATCATTATCGAAATCTTCTAGACCATCGTTAATACTATCATTATCAGTATCATACAGAGTTGGATTGGTTACAGACTTAAACAGCTCATCATAATCTGACAATCCATCTCCATCGGTATCTACTTTTTCCGGATCAGTACCAATATATTTTTCTACCTTATCAGGAAGTCCGTCCCTATCTGTATCAGGATAATTTTTCCATTGTTCATAAGGTATCCACTCAGGAATTTCAAACCATGGACGGAACCAATACAGTTCTTCGCTGTAACCATTCGGGAAGATTAGTCCAAGGCATTCACCGGTGGTAGGATCAATATAATCAAAGTTGAATGTACGCAGGGTATTGGGCGTTCCGTCTTCTGCGTTGATGTATTCATTCGGATTATCCCACAGAATCGTCTGTCTGCCATCCGGATAGTAGAAACGAATAGAATGTGTGCCGGAAGAGTAAACTGATTTTTCACCAGAAGCCTCGTTTACTTCCCATGTCGGACCTTGAAAATTGATCAGTCCGGCTGTCCATTTACCCTCCATGTCGGTAAGAGTTATGTAGTTCCAGTTATGATTGATTTCCAGATAATCATTGTCATTGGTCATCCAAAGCGTATCGTAACAATTTGCCTGACCAAAGTTAAAGTCTCCGCCGATTACAACAGAGCCGCCGTTTAAATACATATTTTGTCCGGCTGTTCCGTCCCATCCATCGGGAGATGCTGTGCGGAACACGAAATTGTTTCCTGTTTCCAAATAACCGCCGCTAATATTCAGCTCAGCGCCTTCGCCGTTATCCCAGAATTTCGGAATGTCGGTTGTAAAGGACATGCTGTCTCCGACATAGAGCGCACAGCCATTTAGATTCAGATTCGTATCATGCAGATTCAAGCTCCAGTTGAACTTTCCGTTTGCGTCGAGTGTTAATGTACGCTTGAACGCCTGATCCCAATCCAGATCCCCATACAAGTTATATGCTGCTTGGAACCATGCCACGTCAGACTCGTCAATGCATCCATTACCGTTCTTGTCCATGTAAGAATGGTAATTTCCCGATGGAAGAGGTGGATTTCCGTAGTAATCAAGTCTTTCCGTGATGAAATCATCGCTGTTGACAATACCATCACGATTCATGTCATGGTTATAAACCCAGATCCATTTGTCCGGATCATTTGCTTCGCTGATACGATTCCAGAACGGCTGTAAATCATTTATGTCAAAAATACCGTCGTCGGTAAGATCGGGTATATTTACAATTTCGGGACTTCTCTCATTGTAAACCAAATCATACATGAGATAGTAGTCATAACGATTGATGATACCGTCGTCATTGACATCAAAATAGTCAATATCGGCACTTTCATCAGACAAATCATAGGGAGAGTTGTCATCCAAATTGGTATAGAACGCACAGAATTCGTCCAGTTCCTCCTGTGTAATGATTCCATTGTCATTTAGATCCATTGACAGATTGAAATCCGTTGCAACGTAGGAAGTTGCACCAACACAGTCCTGCACATATGTAATGTCGTTACTGTTTAAGACATCATCGCTCCATTGGTTGTCGTTATCCGCATTGTATGTGGTGTCTCCGGGCACGAGTGTTACCGTATTGTCCGAATCTCCGGAACCAACCTGATAGCTTCCCGTTCCAAAATCTTTCAAGTAGAACGGAAGATAGCCGTTACACTCAAATTTGACATGATACACCTCTGAGCCGCTTGCAGTTACAGTATAACTGCCGTCAGCAGCAACTTCAGCAGTTGCAATCTCAGCCCAATCACCGTTAAAAATACGTACATAAGCCGGCTCGTTATCTCTTGCCGTAAAACCATCAACAGTTCCTTTCTGCACATAACCATGAATTGTAAGATCGTTTGCATAGACAACCTCAGTCTGTTCTGCCACTGGTGTAGCAAAAGATTCAGCAGCAGTCATTTCTTCGGCACTGCTGACAACTGGTATTACTGCCTGACCGACACATAAAATTGATAACACTCCGGCAAAAACACTGGTTAATTTGTGATTCATTACTGTTCTCCTTTCTGAATACATTTTTGATACGAATTAAAACTTGCGCAGTTTCCGCACATCATCTGGCAGCTTCGGTTGATGTGTAATCCACATGCAGGCAGAATTTGCGGAAATCGTTGCAATTATCAACGCAAATGCAGCAAATACACCTCCAAACATCATCATAAATCGGTTTACAATTGATTTCATAATACATTTTCCTTTCTTTGAAGTGCTCCAATAGCTCTCACAGATGCTATCGGCATAATGATTATACGTTTTGATGAGACGACTCATCCTGTTGACATTATATCATATTAATTGACAAAAAAATGACTTATGGTACGAGTTGTACGATTTTTGGGTATGAAATGCAGAAAAACTGCTGAAAGCAACTAAATGTCACATAGAAAACAGAACAATTGACCTGTTGATTTATCAAAGGTCTTTACAGTTTTTATTCTTCTGTTCCATGCAAATTCATTGCTTTACAGCAGTTCCTCTGCGTAATTCTTCTCGTTTTGTATCTTTTCTTTTGTTCTTAAATAATAGCATTTTCTTTTTTACTATTATTCAACCAATATTATATCAAAAAATACAGAACAAAAACTAACTTATGGCACGAGTTGTACGATTTTTGGGTACAAAATGCAAAAACCGGGTATTTTTTCAAAACACCCGGTTCATTCTTTACATCTATATTTTAATCCAGTCCATTATAAAAAACTGCTGTCACACAGTATTTGGTATCTGTTGGTGAAATATACAGTTTTCCATGATATCGTTTTAATGTGTTTTTAACACTTAATAAACCAAGACCATGTTCCTCGCCGTCTTGATTTGATTTCCATTGGGAATCATATGTATTCTCCATATCTAAACGAATCAGTCCTTTGATATATTCAATCCGAATTATCAACACTTTCTTTTCCACATGTTCCAATGCATGCAGTGCATTATCCAGTAGATTTCCAAAAATAGCTGTCAAATCAAATGTGCTAATATTCAATTTATCCGGCAAAACAATATCACATATAAACTCTACGCCCATCTCTTGCGCAAGAGTCAATTTGTAATTTAAGAGACAATTTATATCTTCATTTCCTGTATTCACAAAATCGTTTTTAACAGTTATGAATTCTTTCATTTCATCTAAATAATGAAGTGCTTCTTGAGATTTATTCTGTGAAATAAAATTCCTCAGTTTTTGCATATGGTTTTTCATATCATGCCGTAAAAAACGAATTCTTTTTTGCGATTCACTCATAATATGCAGTTGATTTTGATATGCCCGATTCGAAGTTTCTATCATTTTCAGTGTATGCTCTGTCAGTAAATTTTTTAAATCACGATCATACATATAGAAATTCAGGAAGTTAATCATCAATAGCACCATTGCAATCAGCATATCGTGGGAACTGTTCTCATTAATTGTGAGAATTCCAATTCCTATGGTTCCCACTGCAATTAAAATCAGGAACCATGTATATCTTGATCTTGCAATAAAGTTTCTATCAGGATGATAGAACTTCCGAAACAGAAATGAAAATATCAAATACAAAATGCATTGTACAAGACTGCTCTGAATCAAAACAGTACTCATAGAAATGGAAACCATGAGCCAATCAAAAAACATTCCCAATGCACAGGCAGATAATGCTGCAAATATTCTTTTCAAAAGAGAGACTTTTTCATATTGAAGCGTAATTATAAATATTGGCGTTATATTCATCAATATATTTATAGTTTGTTGATCAAACAACAGATAGGAAACACTATTCAAAATATAATAAGCCAAATAGGTTAAAAATTCCGTATGATGTCGAAATCGACTTTTCCCCAAAAACGTTTGAATAAAAATATAGACTGCATATACATGTACCAAATTAGATGTTAAGTACAACATTGTTTCCATGCTAAACTCCTTATAACCTTACAAAATATAATCCAGCAAGTCGATCTCGCACCTCATCTTGATATCCTCTACTAATTTTCAAATGCTCTCCATTCGATAATAAAATATCACTGGAAGTGCTATCCACTACATGCCTGATGTTTACTGCTACGCCTCGCTTAATTATAATAAAATGTTCTCTCATTGTAATAATGATGTCTGAAATTTTACCATATGTAGATATTACTTGTTTTACTGTATGGATTTGCAGTTTCTTTCGTTCACTCTGTAGATACAGAATTTCATCTACACGAATCCGATGTCTTATGTTTTCATAATTATATTCTAAAAATTGATTTGCACTTTCATAATATGTCAGAAAGTTCAATAAACTTGTTATCACCCTGTCTTCTTCAATTGGTTTGACTAGAAATTCAATTGGTCTTACTTTAAATAGCTCCATTGCATATTCTTGCTTTGCGGAAATGAAAATAATTTGTGTATCGAAATCCTTCATACATCTTCGGAGCATATCACCAAATTCATTTCCGTTCATCTGTGGAAATTCGATATCCAAAAATATTAAATGATATTTCTCTTGCTCGCAAATATGCTGATAAAGTAATTCACACGTTGTATAACTATCATATTGCAGATTATACTCATATTTTACATTGAATTTGGAAATTATTCTCTCTAATTGTTCGCAAACAGTCTTGTCATCATCACAAATTGCGATTCGAATCATTTTGTATTTGCCTCTCTTTCTTTTTACAAAATAATACCACAAATTCAACCAAAAATCAAGCTGTATAAACAAATTCCAGTATGGTATAATATTTGAAAAGAAAGAGACAATCTTTCGTCAATTCCGCCCATACATGGACAAAACAAGAAAATACATAGAAACCACGTTACTTTTAAAACAGATATTGACAAAAATCTGACGGCAAATAAATTTAAGCTGATAAGCAAAGTCTGCTTACATAACTCCTCTTCATCTGCATTGAAGCGATATTGCATCGTTCTCGGTTCCACAGGTTTTGCCGTACCAGAAAGCAAAAATAGCTTACTATCTTTTTTATGCTGTGATAATAAGTCCAGCAAAAATATCGGAATTGGCACAGTTCTGATTGAGGTTTTGCTCTTTGGAGAACCGATAATCACCTCGGAACTGCCACGCTTGTTGATTCGCTGAACAGTTCTTTTTACAGAAAGTGTCCCATTTTCAAAAT
>NZ_DXUU01000051.1 GCF_019417665.1 Ruminococcus sp. | reverse complement strand
TGTTGTTGTTGTTGTTGTTGTTGTGCTTGTCGTAGTCGCAATCTTTTCCGCAGCGTGGAATGTGATAGAACTGCTGATGCTTTGATAATTCGTTAAGTCGTCAGGGATAAATACCCATGTGAGTGTATTGTCACCGGCTGCCAACGAACTGGGCGAATTATCTGCCCAAGTCAGGGTACCCGGCGTGCTGCTGTCACGGGCACGCAGTTCTGGCAGAGGATCGCCTTCTGTATAGACGGCCGTTTCATCAAATTGAACAGAAACTTTTGGGATAGTCCGTTCAATCTGGAATATGGTTTCACAGGAACCACTCCAGAGCTGCGACCCGGCAGCAGTGATGGTAATCGTTGCTGTTCCGGCGTTAATATTGTTGTGATAGGTGACTGTGTAATCCTGATCTGGGCAGAGCGTTGTGTTGCCAAGCATCACAGTGACGTTCGGCGTTATGGGAGAACCTGTGTAATACAAAGGCGTGTTGCCGGTTTCCACACGAACAGACGCTGCATTCATGGGAACAGTCTCCAGGCCTACAGAGAACATAGCAGTTACATGGGAATTTCCAGTATTATAGGTGTAAGTGATATCCGCTAGGGGATCGATCACAGTCAGGTCGGAGCCGTCCAGCTGGGCATTTTTCCAGCTGGAAGCAAGTGACGGAGAAAAGCCGTCCCACGCCGACACATCCACGTGCAGCGCTTGACCTTTAACCGATATTGGTGTGACGAGGGCGTGGCAATTTTTCAGATCATAAGCAGTGATCGGTGCATATGGGGACAACTGCAGAGCCAGAAGAGGATTGTTCCCGGCGGACAGTTCTGTCAGGGCAGACTGTGTGGACAGTTCCAATGCAGAAAGCAAGTTCTCCGAACAATCAAGCACGGTCAGAGCAGCTTGATTGGAAAGTTCCAGTGTTTTCAAAAGATTATTTTTGCAGTGCAGCCATGTCAGTACTTCAGAACCGATGATCAGAGATTCCAGAACATTGTCACTGCAATCCAGCTGCTGCAATTTTGACAGACTGGAGAGATCCAGACTAACGATGGCGTTTCCGCTGCAAAATAGTTCAGTCAAAGAAGCGTTTGTCAGCTGTAAAGCTGTCAGCTGATTGTTGCTGCAATTCAGACTTTCCAGATCTTGCAGAGTGGTGACATTTAGCCGTGTCAGTACATTGTCCTGGCAGGATAGCTTTGTCAGGGCTGTTACATTTGACAAATCCAGTTGTGTCAGCTGATTTGAAGAGCAGTCCAATTCAGTAAGCTCTGTCAGAAACGATACATTCAGGGAGGTCAGTTGATTTCCGCTGCAATTCAGGGTAGTCAGCTGGGCAGAAAGCATGCCGTCCAGACTGGTCAGCTGGTTGTCAGCACAGTTCAGTGCGGTCAGTTCTGTGAAATAGGTGATACCAGTGAGGTCGGCAATTTTCAGCCCGGACACATCCAGTGATGTCACCGCTTCTAGCTCCGAAACTCCCAGCAGCCCGTCCTGGTTGATGTCCAGATAAGCTGCAACATAGCTGCGGAACTGGGAATCCGGAAATGTAGATGCGTCGATGGAAATGGCATCCTCTTCCACAAGTTGGGGCAGCAGTGTAAATACAACAGTTCGGTCTTCATCTTCTGCGTCAATCTGGTATTGGTATGTTACGCCGGCGCTTATGTTCTGAATGGAGAGAATATCACCGCTGCAAATCGCATTGCTCCAGGAATCTGTCATTACACGCTTCGGCTGGAAATATTCCGGCAGCGTTGTCAGATCGAATTTTGAGATAGCTTTTACTGGGATCACATAGCAATTTCCATCGGCATTCAGAGTTGTCAATGCGGTCAGACCGGTGACATCCAGGGCAATCAATTGGTTGTTTTGGCATTGAAGCTTTTGCAGCTTGGAAAGTCCCGATAGCTCCAGAAACGTCAGCAAGTTGTCTCCGCATTCCAGATATTGCAGTTCGGAAAGTCCTGTCAGATTCAGTTCTGACAGCGCATTGTCATAGCAATATAGATATTGGAGTGCGCTCAGTCCGGACACGTTCAATTCTTCCAGCTGATTGGCTTCGCAGGAAAGATAGGTCAGGGAAGGCAGTCCGGACACATCCAGAGAAGTCAGATTATTGTAGGAACAGAACAGTTTCTGAAGATTGTTCGATGCA
Organism: Ruminococcus sp.; assembly: GCF_019417665.1. Classification (GTDB taxonomy): domain Bacteria; phylum Bacillota; class Clostridia; order Oscillospirales; family Ruminococcaceae; genus Ruminococcus_C. The sequence goes on along the minus strand of NZ_DXUU01000051.1, from coordinate 16,378 downwards.
GGGAGATACAACTGCTGCAATGTGTTCTCAGAGCAGTTCACTTCCTGTAGGTTGGTTAGATTTATAACAGATAGGTGGGTCAGCTGATTGGAGGAGCAATCCAGTTGTTCCAGTGCAGTAAAGTATTCAATGCCCGTCAGGTCAGAAATGCCCATGCCAGCTACTTCAATAGTATCTACACTCAATAATTCCGTCCGGGAGAAGAACCAATCGTTCTCTATATCATACTTTTCTTGCACGTAGGCACGGAATACGGCATCCGGAAAGTGGGCTTCGTCAATGGGGATTTCCACTTCGTCTGACGAACTCTGTGGTACCAATGTGAAAGTAACAGCACTTTCCGGGTCGCCGGCAATTGTCAGATAGGAATAAGTGACATTACCAGGATCAATGGCATACAAACTCTGATGATCAACAACTGCATTTGTCCAGCTGCCTTCTACGACACGATTGACATCAAATTGCCCAGGCAGATCTGAAAAGCGGATGCGGTTCAAGGAGTCTGTCACAAACGTGTATTTATTTGATTTTGCTGAGATCATCATACCGGCGTGACTCTCATCCAGGTTCAGAGAGGTCAGCTGATTGTTTGAGCAATATAGTGTTGTCAGGTTTATCTGCGCAGAAAGATCCAAAGCGGTCAGCTGATTGGTAGCACACTGTAAGTATTCTAGCAAAGGATTTTGTGACACATCCAGAACAGTTAGCTGGTTGCTTGCACAGACAAGCCGTTCCAGTGCAGGCTGGGAGGTTACATCCAGTGCTGTTAGCTTGTTTTGGGAGCAATTCACTTCTCTCAGACTAGAAAGTCTCGTGAGTTTCAGCGTTTCCAAGGAATTCATAGTACAGATCAGCCGTGTCAGTTCTGTAGCAGTGGTCAGATCCAACACAGTCAGATGATTCTGGCTGCACTGGAGTTCCTGGAGAGCAGGGAGAGCAGGGGTATCCAGCTCGGTCAAATTATTAGAATTGCAGTTGAGGCTTTCCAGAGTAGTTAAATCTGTCAGTGTCAGTATTTTCAGTGCATTCCATGAGCAATCCAGTGTTTCCAATTTTGTCAGCCCGGTCAGATCCAATTTTGTCAGATTGTTGTAGGCACAGTTAAGCTCCGTCAGTTCGGTAAAATAGCAGATTCCTGTGAGATCCCAGATACTTTTGGAGGAAAGCGACAGGCTGGTCACTGCTTGAAGTTCCTGTTTGCTGAAATAGCCGTTATTGTCTGTATCATATACGGTGACTTCCTGCCGAAAAACATCGTCTGGGAAATTTTCTGCATTGATCGCTAGTTCCTGTTCTGAGGGCAAGAGACAAAACGTCACTTGAAGCGTTTGTGCTTCATTGACATAATAATCGTATGTGACGTTGCTATCGTTCTGCACGATCAGCTGTGTGCCTGAGATCACAGCATTTTGCAGGCTGCCGGGTACGATTCGGTTCACGTCAAATTCTTCAGGCAGGGAACTCAGCTCAAATGTTCCATTGATATCTACCCAGATTTCTGCCATATTGTCTTCTGCCAACAAGCTGCCATCGGAGAGAAGCGTGTTTGTAGTGTCCAGGCAGGTCAGCTGGTTGCTGCCGCAGTATAAAAGCGTCAGCGATGTTTGTTTTGAAAGATCCAGGGAAGTCAGAAGATTGCTCTGGCAGCTCAGGTATTCCAGGGATGAGACCTGGGGCAGCGTCAGAGAAGTCATGCTGTTATTGTCACAGATCAGTGTGTGCAGGTAGCCCATGTCGGAAAGGTCCAGAGTTGACAGCTGATTGCCGCTGCAATCTAACGTTTCCAGAGAGGTGAAGTTTGCGATTCCTGTCATATCACGGATTCCCAGATTATTTAGTGAAAGCGTTGTGATTGCTTTGATCTCTTCCAAAGAAAAGTAGCCGTTTTCATCGGTATCGTACTCTGAAACAGCGCTGCGTAAAGCTGTATCCGGAAAATTGGCCTCATTGATCTCCAGATATTTTGATGTATCCAGCGCCAGAGTAAATTGTGCTAGCTTGAGAGGATCTGCTGTGTCGATTTGATAGGAATAGGTTACTGGAGAACCAGCGTCCAAAATATACAATGTATCAGATTCGTCGTTCAGAATGACACCATTTGTTAGGGTCGTCTGATCGATGCGGCTGGCATCCAGCTCAGGGATCTGTGTCAGGTCGTAGGTGAACAGTCCGCTGCTTGTGGACGTGGGAACAATGGTGCGTTGGTTATCATTGCAGGTCAGCGTTTTTAAGGCAGACAGACCTGTGACATCCAGAGATACCAGTTGGTTGCCGGAGCAGTTTAGATTGCTCAGAAAGGTCTGGTCAGACACGTCCAATGCAGTCAATCCACAGTTTTCGCAGCTCAGGATCATCATAGAAGAAGACAAGTGGGGCAGAGTCAGACTTGTGAGGGTTTCGTTGTCGTCACACATGAGGGTCATTAGCGAAGAAAGTTCGGATATATCCAGAGTTTCCAGTTGATTGTTGGAGCATATGAGAAACATCAGTTGCTGTAATTCTGATACGTCCAGCGTTCCCAATGGGTTATAAGAGCAATTTAGCGTAGTGATTGCGGTAAAGTTAGAAAGGCCTGTCAAATCAGAAATATTTTGATTCTGTATATTTAATTCGGTGACCGATTTGATTTCTGCATTTGATAAAAATTGGTCTTTTGTACTATTGTCTTTTCCGTCAATATTTTCCGCAATATATGCCCGAAAATTATCGTCTGGAAAATTGTTTTCGTCAATGGCAATACCGGGATTTGTTCCTTCCAATGCGGAAGCAGGCATAGCGCTCACTGCCAGCAGTGATGCCAGAACCGTACTTATCATACGCTGCAAAAGATGTCTTTGCTTTTTCATAATGGACTCCTTTTTATTGTACTTTCCCACAGTTTTACAGGCAGCCTCTATACTCCTGCATTTTTCGGAAAAGTTCAGCAATTTTAAAAAGAATGATACATCATAATTATACTACTTCCTATCAGAAAAGTCAATTTTAAATTTCCAGTTATTTTCCATTTTTTAATTATCCCCGTGAATTTTTACTGTCTTTTCGGTAATATTTTCTGAAATTCCGTCTTTTTTGCAGCTGCCGTCATTTTTTACAAAAAGGTCTTGACAAGACGAATAAAATAGATTATAATGTAAGAAATATCATGTGCTTCCATTCACTGAAAGGGGTTATCTTATGAAACAAACATGGAAAAAAACGATTGCCGGGCTGACTGCTACCGCAATGCTGATCCCCGGTTGTATTGGTACTGCTTATGCAGCACCAATTGCTGAAATTGATGCGGAAATGACTTTGGAAATGCCGGTGTTAGACGAGCCGATGCCAGAGGATGTCGTAGATGCACAGGTCGATGCTACCATTGCATCGGCTGCGCCTCAGGCAGAAATGCCCATTATAGATGGTGCAGCAAATGAAGCACTTGTGCGGGCTGAAAAGCGCACATTACTGGCTGCGCAGAGGGCGTAACAGATGTTGTGATCCCTGATACCATTGTCGAGACGGATGAAGACGGTGATACGACAGAATATCCGGTTACATTCATTGCAGCGGAGGCATTTTACGGCAACCAGGAGATTACTTCTGTGACGCTGCCGGATTCTTTGGTGGGAATTGGTGCCAGCGCATTCTGTGCCTGCACCGGACTGACAGAGGTTGTCATTCCGGACAGCGTTTCTTCGATTAATGCCAGTGCATTCTGCATGTGCTCCTCTCTGGTATCTGTAAAGCTGCCGGCAAGCCTTTACTTTGTAGGGGATGATGTATTTGCATACTGTACTTCTCTGGAATCTGTTACGATTCCTGGTGCACTGACTTCCATTGGTACTACGATGTTCTCCAATTGCAGTAATCTGACAACAGTTGTAATGGAGGAAGGCGTAGCAGCAGTTGGTGCAAACGCATTTTATGGCTGCACCAATTTGACAGATATCCAATTCCCAGAATCTTCTTTGACACGAATTCTTGCCAATGGATTTAGCTATTCTGGTCTGACAGCAATTGATCTGCCGGACAGCGTCAACAGCATTGCAAGTGCTGCGTTCAGTCATTGCCAGAATCTGAAATCCGTTCGACTCCCGGCGGGCATCACTTCCATCCGTAAGGATACATTTTCTTATTGTGGACTGGAAAGCGTTGAGATCCCGGAAAATATCACTTCCATTAAATCTGGTGTATTTGCATACTGCACACAGCTGCAGTCCGTTACCCTGCCAGAGACATTGACAGAACTGGCGGATATTGCATTTTATGGATGTTCTTCTTTGACGAGCATTACCCTGCCGGATAGCCTGACCAGCATCAGTGACAGCGTGTTCTATCGCTGCACAGGTCTGTCTGAGGTGAATTATGGTTCGAATGTTACCAAGATCGGTAATTCTTCTTTTTATGGTTGTACATCCCTGACGGATATTACGATTCCTGACACAGTCACAACTATCGGTGAAAGTGCATTTGCAGAATGCACAGGTGCTGCTTCTTTGACGATCAGCGATTCCGTGACAACGATCGGAAAATGGGTGTTCTATGATGATACTGCTTTGACAGATATCACCATTGGTTCCGGCTTGTCGAAGCTGGACAACTATATGTTCTATCGCTGTGATGCTTTGGAATCCATTCAGATTCCGGATACTATTACTAATCTGGGACAATATGTATTTGCAGGCTGTACTTCTTTGAATGATGTGACACTGCCGGAGACGCTGGAGACAATTGGTAAGAATGCTTTTGTCAGCTGTGATGCTCTGGAAGGCATTACGATCCCGAAAAGTGTTTATCTGATCGATACTGGCGCATTCGGATATGATGCAGTAGATGATACGCTCGTGAAAAACGATGTAATCACCATTACTGGTTACACTGGTACAGCAGCTCAGGATTATGCAGATGCCAACGAGATTCCGTTTACTGCATTGAATGCTGAAACAACGACAGATACCACAACAGAACCACCGGTTACGACAGACGGCAGCCAAACAACAGATGGTTCTGAAGGTACTACTACAGAAACAACTACAACATCTGATAGTACAGAAAACAGAAGTGTAGTTTATGGTGATGTAAATCTGGATGGACGGATCGATGTGGTCGACTCGGTTCTTCTCAATAAGGCAGCGGCAGGTTCTGTAAAGCTGAGTGAAGCTGCACAGCGCAATGCAGATTGCAACGCAGACGGTGAAATGGGGACAGATGATTCTATTGTACTGCTGAAGTTCCTGGTATCCATTATCAAGACTCTACCGTCTACAGACTAATTTTTGCTTTCTTGATACTCATTTGATTTCTTCTAAAACAAACACGGCATTGCCTTCGGGCAGTGCCGTGTTTGTTTTTGGGCAGCAATACGAATCTCGTTTTAGGGATTTGTATCAATTTAGGAGAAATAGACAAGCAAAAAGAACTGCTGCAAGGTGAGACGATAAAATCGTGATATGTTTCTCTTGCAACAGTTCTTCTTGCTTTATAGCAGAATAGATTTGACTGTGATTATTCTAAATTTGTTGTGTCGGCGAAATCATTTTGCATGTTTTCATCGCCAGAAGTAGTGGTGATAATATAACCGCCCCGGTTGTCGCCGGAAACGCTGTAAGAAACGTCCTTGGGTAGTTGTACAGTTGTGGTTCCACTGAGATCCGCAGGCACATAATAGATGATATAGGATTGGCTGGCATCGGTATAGGAAAGACCACCGGATTCCATGGTGTAATTCTGGAGATAATTAAGGTATTCTTCCAGGCAGAAGTTATTTTCGTGCATAATTGCCGCATGTACATCTCCCACATAGCGAAAGTGATGTGGTGCATAGCTAATGCCAGTCACTTCTGTCTTATTTTCCGGATAGCGGAGAATAAAGCCGTATTCCCAGGAGTTTGTGACCATCCATTCGTTTCGCTTTTTGATATACGGCACTACTTCGCCTGTGCTGGTGATGAGACCAATGTCAAAACTATATCCGCAGCTGCGGTCAGGCAGAACATTGGTATAGATAGATGAAGCGTCCAGAGTAGAATCCAAGGTACTGTAGACCTGGAGATTGGCGTAGCCGTTGGATGCAGCGTAGGCATCAAAGAGATTACATAAAGACTGCTGGATTTCTGCCTGTATGGACAGGGAAGTATCACGGGGTTTTACATTTTCGTCAGAAATTGCAGAAAAATCACTCCAATTCTGGTTGCCGGTATAAGGATGTGCTTGATCGACTAAGACCAAAGCGCCATTTGCTTGGTCAGCAGCAGTGAGTTGGAGCACAGTTACATCGGGAGAAACCGTTTCTTCAGTGCTGTCGGTTTCGTTGGGTGTGTCCGGTGATGTGTTACTGTCGTCGGAACCCGTCAGAGAAAATCCGCCGGTTCCGACGATATTTTCCGTTTTTGTCTGGAAAAACAGGCGGTATATGGCATCTGCGCCATAAATGCCTGCGATCAGCAAGATCAATGCAAGAATAAAACCAGCGGAACTGAGATGCCGTCGCTTTCGTTTTCCCATAATAGAAACCAGCCTCCTTTCCTATGATTTAGATATCCTATCAATCAATAGACTTCTTCGGTAGTTGTTTCATCGGAAACGATAATATTGCCGTTTTCATCGGTTACATTCGTGTCCAGATCTGTGGGCATGGGATAACCATCATGAATCAACCCGTAGATTGCAAAAGTGTCAAAGACGGAACGCCAGTAGGTAGGCCCTTTGGCAGTAACTGCCACATAGCTTTTCCCATCTGCATCGGTGGCGTAGCTGACCAGACAATGCCCGGCTTCATCTGTGTATCCGGTTTTTCCGGCTTCAATGGTGATATTGGTGACTTCGTTGCCGTACATCCGGCTGAACATAGTACTTTCCAGAAGAATTCCCTCAGGGTGTTGTTCCGTCACAGAAGTGGTATACTGATAGGTGCTCAGGATCTCCCGGCAGATATCATTTTGCATCACATAGGACATGAGCAGGGCGATATCCTCGGGCGTGCTGTAATGGTCTGTGTCATGGAGTCCACTGGCATTGGTGAAGTGGGTGCTTTCCAGTCCCAGTTCCTCTACTTTTTCATTCATCCATTCGACAAATGCTTCTTCTGAGCCGCAGAGATAGATGGCGATTGCAGTTGTAGCATCTGCGCCGGACGGCAGGGCAATACCATAGAGCAGATCTGTAATAGTGATAGTTTCTCCTTCTTCAAAGCCGGCACGGGAAGCATCGGCTGCAATGAGTGGTGCAATAATATCGTATGTCATAGTGAAAGTGTCATCCATATTTTCAATATGTTCTGCTGCCACCAGAAGTGTCATGATTTTGGTCATGGACGCCGGATAGATTCGTGTATTAGCATCACGCTGTGCCATGATCTCATTGTCGGTCACATCCAACAGGATAGCACATTCGCTGGAGATGTTTGCCGCTGTCAGTTCGGTTAGATTGGCAGCTTTTTCTGGATAAGTCAGCAATGCCGGCGGCTCAGTAGGCGCTTCTGTTGCAGGTTCTGTCAGTGCTGTAATATCTGTTGCTGCCTGTGCATTTGCAGCGGCAGGCAGTTGTTTTACTTTTGGTTTTCCTGTCTGCGTCAACAGAACAATAAGAAAAACAATAACGATCACACCGCATAAAACGCCGATGATGGTGTTGATCCAAAGCCGTGAGTTGTTTCCTTTTTTGTGAATTTCCATGCTGCACCTCGTATTTGATTTATTCGTAGTTCTTTCATCCCCAGGGCTGATGATGCAGAAAAACCATTTCATTTGCAGACAACCCTCTACAATTATAATATGTTTTTCTCGTTTTGTCAATGGATTTGCTGGAAATCATATGGAAATGAACTTTGCAGTGTGCCATAGTCATTTTTGGATAAAAGCAATACGATAGGAATGATCAGTTGTTCCCTTGTGAAAATCACCAAAAAAGCGGAGAATACCAGAAAGATGGCATCTCCGCTTTTATATATCATTTTTATGCGTTTGCAGAATCCAGAGCTTCTATCAAATCCGTGTATTTTTCAAGGATTTTCTTTTCACCGCTCAAAGAACGCTGGCGTACCAGTGTACGGCTGAATTCACCGTCCAGATATGCCCAATAGGTTGTGTTGTCATTGGGGACAAGTTCAACAACGTGGGTCGTTCCATCTTGTAAGGTATATTCTATACGGAATGTTGCTTCGGTGTCTGCCGGTTCGACAGCGTCAGCCTGAATGGATTCGTAGGACAGATTCGCCAGGGAGGAGAAGAAGTCTTCAAATGCTTTTGTGGCATCGGTATTGTCCTCAGAAATAGCCTTGCCGTTGCAGATATAAGTGCTATTTTTAGAATCGATTTCAAAAGTGTCATCGATTTGCATAGTCTTGTTGTTGAAAGAACCTTCATAGTGCAGTTGAACGGATGTCACATCGTTGATTCCCGGCTTGTATAGTGTGCCCATCAGATAATCGGCAGTTTCACTCTGAAGGAAAGAAATGTAGGAAGAATCGAAAACCAGGATCTCTCCGGTTTCTGCATGGAGACAATTGACATAGCTTGTCACAAGCGGATCATAATCTTCAAACAAAAGCGTTGTAGTTTCTCCGGTCTCCTGTGTGAACTGGAAAGTATAAGCCGGATTGTTGAAACCATATTTTCCGTAGTCTGCTTCTGTAATGCCGCTTTCACCGAAGTCGTCGATCTCCAGCTGAATCAATGTGGTAAATAAGTTGGAGAGATTTGCGGAATTGATTTCCAGAGAGGTTTCAAAGGGCGCTGTCAGTGTCCAGTCAGTACCCTCTTTTTCCAGATCATAGATGGTCTCCTCGCCGTGTTTCAGAAGCAGCTGGCAGATATCTGATTCTTTGTCGTCCATGACATAGCGATACCGCAGCTGAGTTTCGGTCACGCAGAGATACCCGGCAGTGTTGGCATCCACCAGGTACACATGGTCGTTGCCTTCCTGCATGATGTAGAAATTTTCCTTTGTAGGCGTCTGGGAACCGACATAAATAGTCTTTGTTTCACTTTCGGTGTAGTAGGTGATGGAAACCGGATCTGTCAGTCCATAGCTTTCCAGCGTGGCATCATCCGCAGCCCCCAGATCTTTCGAGGCGGTCAGTGTACTGCCATAGGTGCAGAGGGCGTCAATATAATATGTATTGATGTGTAGTTCATTGCCGCTGGCAACAACCCATTCACCGCTGTCGTCTTTTTCTATGGTATAATCCAGATCCGGTGTATGCAGATCCAGCTTCGTCACATCACTGGAATTGAACGAGCCCAGCTGTAACGCTGCTGCCTCTTCCGCTTCTTTTTCTTCTTTTTTGATCTGATACTGATCTACAAAAAAGTAGGTTGCCACGGCAATGAGAACCAGAAGCAGCAGAATCATGCCGATGATCAGTTGTCTTTTCATATGCTCTGCCTCCTCGTAACAGGTTCAGCGTATCTCATTAGGAATTGCGGCGTTTGATCCATATGCCAACGCCTACTGCCATAATTGCCACTGGAATGATGGTCAGCACTGCCATGAGTCCCTTTGCAAAGGTTTCTGTCTGGAGTGCGATATAATCGTAGCTTGTGGTTTTGTTTGGTATCTGCATATCCACGTCACTGTCGTACATCCAGCTGATGGTACTCAGGAACAGGTATACCGGAATGATCACAGTCTCATCACTGACATGTTCGTCATCAATAAATTCTGCGTTACCGAATACAACCATTTTGGATTCATTCCGGGCGTTGTTTAGAGAATATGCTGCCAGCATCAGATTGCCATCCATTTCCTCGGGATCGTCGCTGACACCGCCATAAGGTTCGCCTACGGCACTGTCATATGTGGTGATCAAAGGTGCAATGGTATATTTGCCGTTTTCGTCATAGTAGCGGAAGCTGCGGGATTCCGGCATAAAGGTATACAACCCTTCGTTCAGCAGTGCCGAGGTCAGGTCTGCCGCATCGCTGTCATCCTGCAGTTCGTTCAGTTCGCATTGGATCGTGGTGTTGTCGCCGGAAATATGATAGTTGGAGTTGGTTTCATGGACACGGTCATAATCCATATAGAAACCGTAATCTTCCATGATCTTTTCCAGGTTTTCATAGGCAAAGGAGCCGCCGTTGGGAGACATGAGCAGACTGATATTGCCGCCCTCGTCCAAATAGGTATTGAGCTTTTCAGCTTCCTGTTCCGTGATATCCGCAGTAGGTGCTGCCGCCAGTACCAGTGCTGCGTCTTCCGGAACGCTGTCTGTCTGAGAAAGATTCAGTTCTTTGGCAGCATAATTATAGTTGGTCAGGTTTGTGGTGAATCTTGTGTACTGATCCAGGGATTTCTCGCCGTGGCCACTCAGAAAATATACTGTGGGTGTGAAATTGTCCACAACGCCTTTGATGGTGCCGGTGATCAGGTTCTCACCGGTGAAGTCCTCACCGGTGTTGTTGCCGTCATCATCGGTATAAGTGACATACATGGAGCTGCCGGGAACACGTCGTTTTGTGTCGTCACAGATAAATACCATATCACCAGTGGAAAGGGTAAAGGCATTGTCACTGTTGATCTTTTCCATGGTTTCCGTATCAGTATCCGGGTCAACCCAGATCAGATTGATACTTTCGTGGGCATCGTATGCTTGCAGTGCACGGTAGAGGGTGAGAGAATCCAGACTGCTTTCCAGGTCTTCTTCTTTTACCAGCACATAGAAGTCTACCGACACGTTATCCTGATCCAACTGATCCAGATAGGATTCGGTCGCAGAGCTAAGGGAATACTGCTTGTTGGGGGAAATATCCCAGCTGAAATCCATCCGTGCCACGATCATATTCAAAATAATGGCAATCACGAGAATCAGGATTGCCAGGATCCATGCCATGCTGGCAAATTTGGTGTTTTTCCAGTTACGGAATTTTTGTTCTTTTTTTGTATCTCGACTCATGCTAACTTACCTCCGGCTCCAACGTCTTTTTTCGATGGAAATAATCGTCCAGATCAGGAACACGAGAATTTCCGTGATATAGCCCAGCAAATCGGAGAATTGCAGCAAGCCCTGCGAAAATACATAGAATTTTGTCTGATTGGAGAACCAGTTCACCACGTCGGACAAAACCGGAATGCTGGAGAGAAATGTGTTCTGGCTCATGTTGTCCATCAACAGCAGCAGCAGCATGGCAAGTTCGCTCATGAGAATGGAGAGCAGGGGCATTTCTGTCAGAGAGGAAATGAAAATACCCAGTGCAATGCAGACCAGACCGAACAAGAAGAAGCCGATATAAGTACAGATCAGACTGGACCAGACAACACGTCCATAAATAGAGGTCAGGATGGGATAAAACAGGGACGCAGCGAGCATAATAAGCAGGACAGTTGCCGTTGCAAAGAATTTTGCAAGAACAATTTGCGTCACATTCAGGGGACTGGACAGCAAGAGCGTTTCCGTGCCGTTTTTTCGTTCTTCCGAAAATGCACGCATGGTCAGAAGCGGCAGCAGGAAAATGAAATAGTAGATGTTAACGTAGTAGATGCTGGAAAATGAAAATTCATAAGTGGATGAAGTGACATTTCCGATATCCATGATAAAGGTCAGGGAAAAGGTTGCCATAAAAAAGGCAATGACAAAATAGGCGATGGGAGACAGAAAATAACTCTGTAACTCTTTTTTATATAGTGCAAACATGCGTCGTTATTCCTCCTCATCTGCGGTGTCTGACTGTTCCTCTGAGTCAGGCTCAGACGCAGCAGCGGTATTTTCTGCTTCAGCATCCATCTCATTGAGAAGATCCTGTAGACTGGCGCGTTTTGTAGGCTGGTTGACCAGTTTGACAAATACCTGTTCCAGATTTTTCTTTTCGGCGGATACTTCCAGCACTTCCAGTCCATGCTGGAGCAGTGCAGACAGAAGGGCATTGCGAACGGAATCGTTTTCAATCTCCACATCATAAGTATAAACACCGGTTTTGACGAACTGGATGTTGTCTACACGAATGACGCCTTCGACACTGCGTGCGATTTTTGGAACCTCACGGGAACTGCCCTGGATCTTCAGACACAGCGTCGTATTGGTCTGCTGATTTTCTTCCAGATTTTCAATGGTATCGTCTGCCTTGATCTCTCCGTGATTGATGATAATGATCCGGTCGCAGACAGCGCTGATCTCTCCCAGAATGTGAGAACTGAGAATGATAGCGTGATTGTGCTTCAGATCCAGGATCAGGTTGCGGACTTCCATAAGCTGAGTCGGGTCGAGACCAACTGTCGGCTCGTCCAGGATCAGCACAGGCGGATCTCCCAGCAGCGCCTGTGCGAACCCTACACGCTGCTTATAACCCTTAGAGAGATTGCGAATGAGCCGTTTCTGGACATCGGTGATCTTCAGCCGTTCCATGACACGTTCGACTTCACCCTTACGCTTTGCAGCCGGGATGCCTTTTAAGCCAGCCGCAAAATACAAGTATTCTTTCACTTTCATGTCCGGATAGACCGGTGGGATCTCCGGCAGAAAGCCGATACAGCGTTTTGCTTTTACCGGCTGTTGGGCAATATCATAGCCTTGGATGCGCACGGTTCCGCTAGTGGACGGAATCACGCCTGCCATGATATTTAATGTAGTGGATTTCCCGGCACCGTTTGGTCCAAGAAAGCCCAGCACTTCATTTTCTTTTATGGTAAAGCTAATGCCCTTGAGCGCCGCTTTATTTCCATAATACTTGGTCAGATTTTGAATTTCAACCATATGACACTCCTTTCCGCTGAAACCGCTGTTCCCGATTTCAAGCAGCTACCTTTTTATTATCTCAAAACATTGTGTCACTGTCATATATAGAAAGTAACCATATTATGAAAATTAGAAAAAATGGATAAAAGCAGATTTGAAACCGTAGGAAAAGATGGTAAGTATTGCAAAACTGCCGGGTATCAGTATGCCATGGCCGTGTGATAAACCGGTGAAGAAACCAGGGATGTTGGGCGAAAAATTGAAATCAAACGGAATCTGTATGCGAATTTGAAAAAATCCGAGCAAAATGCACAAAATGGCTTCTGATAATCTGTACAATGCTACAAAAATATAAAATTTTGCATCCTGAATTTGTGCAAAGGGTTGACAGGAATTGCAAAGCGGTGTATAATTTTTGATATGAAAGTAGGTATCCTTGTGTGTATTTTGTGAAAATGAAGTACAGAGGGATACTACAAAGCTTCGCTGCTGCATCTTCATGCACGTTCTGCACTCGGTTCTGCCGTATAGAGAGGATGTGCGGAACAGCAGCAAATCCATTCCTACATTCTATCAATTTTTTCAGAGAGGGGAATTTCTTAAAATGCAATTCAAGAAAAGCAAAACATTTCTGGCTGCGATCCTGGCTGTTGCAATGACATGCACTGCAGTTCTGCCGACAGCTGCTTCGGCCGCAGGCTCCAGAACGAAGGAAGAGGCGTATGGTGACGATTCCTATGCAGCACGTTTCATGTCGCTGTATGATGACGTTATCACCAACGGTGTAGAAAACGGTTACATGTCCAGCACTTCCACAGTAAGCGGTGGCTTGGGTGTTCCGTATCACTCGGTGGAAGAACTCTGTATCGAAGCACCGGACTACGGTCATGAGACCACATCTGAGGCACTGTCTTATTTGGTATGGGCAGCTGCAATGCGTGATAATATCGTAAATAAAGCAAAGAACGGCGGCGTTACTGTAAAGAATACAAAGGATGCTTCTACTGAGACTGTCGGCGATCTGGCAAAGGCATGGAAGACCATGGAAGCTACCATGATCCCGGATGTTCAGGCAAGCTTTATGGGCAAGGGCGGCAGCCTGAGCGCTACCTACAGCGATGAGTGGGAACAGATCGAAATGTACCCGACAGACATGGCACAGGGCAATAACGCAGTAAACCCGATCCATCAGTTCTTCTGCAATAGCTATAGTTCTGACAAGGGTCTGTACCTGATGCACTGGCTGGCTGACGTAGATGACTGGTATGGCTTCGGCGCTGCAAACGGTTCAACAGGCAAGCAGACAAATGTAAACGGTTCCTTTACCCTGATCAATACCTTCCAGCGTGGTGAGCAGGAGTCCTGCTGGGAAACCATTCCTCACGCTTGTGTAGACCTGCACAACAAGGGCTATGGTCTGAACGGTAGCGGCGGTATGAAGGGCTTCTTCAATACAGAAGCAAGCCCGGCTGAGCAGTGGTCTTATACCAACGCACCGGACGCAGAAGACCGTGCGATCCAGGCAGTTTATGCTGCAAACAGATGGGGCGTTGGTGACCAGAGTGTAGATTCCAAGTGGGGCGGTTCTCAGGATATCTCCGTACTGGCAGGTAAGATGGGTGACGAGCTCCGTAACAACATGTACGACAAGTACTACAAGGAGATCGGTACTTCTGCTGACGGCAAGGGTAAGTGGAACGGCGGCGGCTCTGACAACGGTAAGCATTACCTGATGAACTGGTATACTTCCTGGGGCGGCGCTATGGACGGCAGCTGGGCATGGCAGATCGGTGCATCTCATATGCACGAATTCTATCAGAACCCGCTGGCTGCATACGCTCTGCTAAATGATGATGCTTTGAATGCAGGCATGAAGTCTCAGGGCGCAACAGATGACTACACCACTTCTTTGGAGAGACAGATCGAAATGTATCTGTGGCTGCTGTCTGCTGACGGTCCGATCGCCGGCGGCTGCACCAACTCCTGGAAGGGTCGTTATGAGCAGATTCCGTCTGATGTTTCTACTTTCTATAAGATGGGCTATCTGGAACACCCGGTATATGCTGACCCTGGTTCCAACCACTGGATCGGTAACCAGGTATGGGCTGTTCAGCGTCTGGCAGAACTGTACTATATTGTAAAGGCAGAAAACGGTGATGATCCGCAGATCGCACAGACTGGTATGACTCTGTCTCAGGCTCTGGAAACCATTCTGGACAAGTGGGTTGGCTGGTTCATGGACAACACAATTCTGGGTACTGCAAATGCAACGAAGGAATTCCAGGATTATTATGAGCCGTATGATACTGAAAAGTCTACCTTTACTGTTCCGGATCTGTCTCAGGGCGTAACCGATGACGGTGAGTCTTTCTCCATTCCGGCAAGCATGATCTGGAAGGGTCAGCCGGAAACATGGATCGGTAAGTATCAGGAGAACAGCGGTCTGACCTGCACCATTACTGCCTATGGCGATGGTGACCTGGGTTGTGTATCTTCTCTGGCAAACTCTCTGATCTACTATGCAAAGGCAAAGGGTGTTGCTACAAGCGATATGGATGCTGCCAAGGCTTCTTATGAGGGCAGATCTGCTGCTGCTTCGACAAGTTCTGATGAGCTGGCTAAGCAGGGTCTCTATCTGGCTAAGGAACTCCTCGACAGAGAGTGGAACAAGTACCGTGATGACATCGGTCTGGGTGTAAACGACCACAACACAAACCTGCCGAGATTGTGGAAGACTGAGCTGGCTCTGCCGGATGGTTCTACAACGAATGGTGAGGGCAAAGTTCTGAGTGCAAGCCGTTACACCGGTACTATGCCGAACGGTGATAACATTGCTGACGGCGTAGCATTCGTTGATATCCGTTCTAACTACAAGAACAGCTCCATGTATCAGGAAGCTCTGTCTTATTATGAGAAGGACGGCAACTGTGATAACTACTACTTCACACTCCACAGATTCTGGCATGCAGGCGACATCATGATGGCTCTGGGTACTATGTATGAACTGTATCCGGATATGCCTGTTGATAACGGCGAAGTTAAGCCGGATGAAGATCTGAAGGTAACACCGGAAGATCTGACTGTTGCAGTTGGTGAGACTGGTACTCTGAAGCCGAACAAGGATGGTTGCACATTCGAGTCTGCTGATCCGTCTATTGCTACTGTTGATGAGAATGGTGTTGTAACTGGTGTTGCAGAGGGTGAGACTACTGTAACTGTAAAGGATGCAGATGGTAAGACTGCTACTGTTAAGGTTACTGTAACTGATTCTGCTGAGACGACAGAGACTACTACTGCTACGACAGAATCCACTACAACAGAGTCCACCGGTGCGTCTTCTACTGTCAGCGGTGAGACCAAGACCCTGTTGGGTGATACCAACCTGGATGGCCGTGTAGATATCACCGACGCAGTTCTGCTGAACAAGAAGGTTGCCGGCGCTGTTACATTCAACGATCAGGCAAACAAGAATGCTGACTGCTATGACCAGAACGGTGAGGTTACACAGGATGACGCAATTTCTCTGCTGAAGTTCCTGGTACACCTGGTTAAGGCTCTGCCGGAAGTTCAGTAAGTAATAACTTAATATTGAAAAAGGTGTAACACTTTTTCATGCGAGTACCGCAGTTCTTCTCTGAACTGCGGTACTTTTGTGTATCTGTGAAATTTTCGCATTTTGTCTATTTGTCAATGATGTGAGACCAAAAAATAAGAAAAGAAAGATTCTGTTGA
>NZ_DXUU01000050.1 GCF_019417665.1 Ruminococcus sp. | reverse complement strand
TTTATTATACTAGGTTTTTCTCTGTTTGTATAGGGGGTTTTTAGAGATGCCCTAAAGTTTATATACAAGAAAAAACAAAGCAGTTGGTGAATGCGATAGAACGAAACGATGTTCAAGGAGTAACTGAGATTGCTTCAAGTTGCAATGCGTGTGTAAATCAATGCAATTCCTGGTTTCCCAGATTATCTGTTATGTTGGATGCTTCTGTTTTATATCCATTGCAAATCGCTTGCAAAAACGATAATTCGGAAATTGTCCAAGTTCTGATAGAACATGGAGCGGATGTCAATTGCGTTGACCCCACAATCCATTCAACGCCGTTGATTATGACGTTACATTCTACAAATGATAATCGCTTCGATATCGCAGAGATATTGATTGAAAACGGCGCAGATGTCATTGTGAATGCAGATGATCACGGCGAAAATGCATTATCTGCTGCAACATTTTTATCTCCGACTCCCAGTGATGCAGAAAAAGAAGCGTCTCTGGAAATGCTTCAAGCAATTCTTTGCGAATACATCGAAAATGATATCAGCATAAGAGAAGTCTCGTGTAATTGCTATAATATCTATTTTCGGGCGAGTTCCAATGGCAATCTGGACGCAGTAAAATACCTTCTGGATCAAAACCTGTTTTCAGTTGATGAAACAGCATCAGATGGAAGTACGGCGCTTATGTATGCAGTAAAGGCGGACAAAGAATCTGTCGTGCAGTGTTTGATGAAACGGGGCGCAGATCCGTATACTATGGATGATTCTGAAAATTCAGCTTATGATTACGCTGTGAAAAATGACAGCCAGGAGATAATCAGATTGTTAACAAGCTTCTCTATGCGATGAGATACTGTTTGATTATGGAAAAGTCAAAAACTGATAGCTATAATATACAAAAAAGCCTGCCATTGCAAGCTGTACGGTTTTATGAGATTTCTGATGGCTGCTTTTGACTCCGCTTTTTGATGTTTTCACTTCTTTTGCTGACAAAATTTTGATGGTTAATTTGATTTATTGATCTCTGGAAAAGCGGACTTGTGATGAACGTGTATATACCACGGCAGGTCATTGACAATATCAACAGAAAAAGTCCGGCTTTTTGTGCAATTTTTTCGCTTTTCCAGATTTTTTGTCGATGGATTTACTTGACACTTATTAGTGCGTGTGCTATAATTATACTATGTATTGATCGTTTTATCATTGTTAAGCAGCGGGTGTTTGGATTCCCGCCAGCGGTGCTGGTATAAAACGATATCTGCTGATTATGGTAGAATATAAACAGCTTTTGTTCGTTTACGATAAACCTATGATTTATTACCCTGAGTTGGGTGGACTCGCTTTTATTTGTTGGGTTGAAATTGAAGGTTTATCACTTTGAGATAACAGTGAAATTTGAAGAGATTACAATTTGCCTGGGCGTATTCTCTGTTTCATGAAAGAAAATACTTAATTTAGGGGAGAATGGAAAATAGCATGAGTGTATTAAAAATAGCAGTAGCTGGGACAGGCTATGTGGGCTTGTCTATTGCGACATTGTTGGCACAGCATCATAAGGTATATGCTGTGGATATTATTCCTGAAAAGGTGGAATTGATCAACAACCGCAAATCTCCGATTCAGGATGAGTATATTGAAAAATATCTTGCAGAAAAAGAACTTGATTTAACAGCAACACTGGATGCAAAACTTGCATATACAGATGCTGATTTTGTTGTCATTGCTGCACCTACAAATTATGACAGTAAGAAGAATTTCTTTGATACATCGGCAGTTGAGTCGGTGATCCAGCTTGTGATGGAATATAATCCGAATGCCATTATGGTCATCAAGTCTACAATTCCGGTTGGTTATACAAAGTCAATTCGGGAGAAAACTGGCAGCAAGAATATTATCTTCAGCCCGGAATTTCTGCGTGAATCAAAAGCGCTTTATGACAATTTATATCCGAGCCGTATTATTGTCGGCACAGATATGAACGATGAGCATTTGGTGGAAGCTGCGCATACTTTCGCCGGACTTCTTCAGGAGGGTGCTATCAAAGAAAATATCGATACGCTTTTCATGGGATTCACAGAGGCTGAGGCGGTGAAACTGTTTGCAAATACTTATCTTGCACTTCGTGTCAGCTACTTCAACGAACTGGATACCTATGCCGAAATGAAGGGTCTGAACACACAACAGATCATTGATGGTGTATGTTTGGATCCCAGAATCGGAAGTCACTATAATAATCCGTCTTTTGGCTATGGCGGGTATTGTCTGCCGAAGGATACCAAGCAGCTGCTGGCAAATTATGCAGATGTGCCTGAAAATCTGATCGAGGCAATTGTCGAATCGAATAAAACTCGTAAGGATTTTATTGCTGATCGTGTATTGGAAAAGGCTGGATATTATAGCTATGGTGATAATCAGTTTGACGCTTCCAGAGAAAAGTCGGTCACAATTGGTGTTTATCGCTTGACGATGAAGAGTAATTCGGATAATTTCCGTCAGAGCAGTATCCAGGGCGTCATGAAACGTGTGAAGGCAAAAGGTGCTAAAGTTATCATCTATGAGCCGACTTTACAGAATGGAGAAACATTCTTCGGAAGTCTGGTGGTGAATGATCTGGAGAAGTTCAAGGCGCAAACGGATGCCATTATTGCAAATCGTTATGATGGTGATCTGGATGATGTGAAAGATAAAGTTTACACGAGAGATATTTTTATGAGAGATTAAGGAGGAGCTATGAAAGGAATTATCCTCGCCGGCGGTGCCGGTACAAGACTTTATCCATTGACCATGGTGACAAGCAAACAGTTGCTCCCAGTGTATGACAAGCCGATGGTGTACTATCCACTGTCCACTCTAATGCTTGCAGGCATCAAAGACATTCAGATTATTTCAACGCCTACCGATACCCCCAGATTTGAGGGTTTATTAGGTGACGGCAGTCAGTTTGGTATTCACTTGCAGTACAAAGTCCAGCCGTCTCCAGACGGACTGGCGCAGGCTTTTTTGCTGGGAGAAGAATTTATCGGCGATGACGCCTGTGCCATGGTGCTGGGAGATAATATTTTCTACGGCAATGGTTTTGGCACCATTCTTCGTTCCGCTGCAAAGGATGCGGAAAGCGGAAAAGCCACCGTATTTGGTTACTATGTCAATGATCCGGAGCGCTTCGGTATCGTGGAATTTGATGAAAAAGGCAAGGCGATTTCCATTGAGGAAAAGCCGGTGCAGCCCAAGAGCAATTATGCGGTAACCGGTCTGTATTTTTATCCTGCCGGCGTTTCCGCAAAGGCAAAGCAGGTGAAACCTTCTGCCCGTGGTGAATTGGAGATCACAACCCTGAATGATATGTATTTGCAGGACGGCGACCTGAACGTCAAGCTGCTAGGACGTGGCTTTGCATGGTTGGATACTGGTACTATGGATAGTCTGGTAGAAGCTGCCGATTTTGTCAAGATGATTGAAGATCGACAGGGTGTTACCATTTCCGCCCCGGAAGAAATTGCATTTATTAACAAGTGGATCACTAAGGAAAAGCTTTTGGAATCGGCAGAGCGCTATGGCAAGTCACCTTATGGTGTGCATCTGAAGGCAGTTGCAGAGGGAAAAATTCAATATTGAGAATAAGGGGTAACAGAGAATGACAATTATCGTAACAGGCGGTGCCGGTTTCATCGGCTCCAACTTTGTATTTCATATGCTAAAAGCTCATCCGGACTATCGTATTATTTGTCTGGACAAGCTGACCTATGCAGGCAATCTTTCCACCCTGGAACCGGTTATGGGAAATCCCAACTTCCGGTTTGTGAAACTGGACATCTGCGACCGTGAGGGCGTGTACAAGCTGTTCGAGGAAGAAAAGCCGGATATGGTAGTCAACTTCGCAGCAGAGTCACACGTAGATCGTTCCATTGAGAACCCGGAGATTTTTCTCCAGACTAACATTCTGGGTACGGCTGTCATGATGGACGCTTGCCGGAAGTACGGCATTCAGCGCTATCATCAGGTTTCTACGGATGAAGTGTATGGTGATTTGCCCCTGGACAGACCAGACCTGTTCTTCACCGAGGAAACACCCATTCACACATCCAGTCCCTATTCTTCTTCTAAGGCAGGTGCAGACTTGCTAGTGCTGGCTTATCACAGAACCTATGGACTGCCGGTGACGATTTCAAGATGCTCCAACAACTATGGACCCTATCATTTCCCGGAGAAGCTGATTCCGCTGATGATCGCCAATGCTTTGGCGGATAAGCCGCTGCCGGTTTACGGCAAGGGCGAGAATGTTCGTGACTGGCTGTATGTGGAGGATCATTGTCGCGCAATCGACCTTATTATCCACAAGGGCAGAGTCGGCGAGGTTTACAATGTGGGCGGTCACAACGAGATGAAGAACATCGACATTGTCAAGCTGATCTGCAAGGAACTGGGCAAACCAGAGAGTCTGATTACTTATGTGACAGACCGAAAGGGTCACGATATGCGTTATGCCATTGACCCGACAAAAATTCACAACGAACTGGGCTGGCTGCCGGAAACCAAGTTTGCAGACGGCATCAAAAAGACCATTCAGTGGTATCTGGACAACCAGAAATGGTGGAAGGACATCATTTCCGGCGAGTATCAGGATTACTATGAGAAGATGTACAAGAATAGATGAGGTGTCCGATGAAAGTATTTGTAACTGGTGTCAACGGACAGCTGGGGCACGATGTGATCAATGAACTGGCAAAGCGAGAATTTGATTGTGTTGGTTCCGATATTACGGAAAGCTATGCTGGTGCGGCGGACGGCTCTGCAGTGACTTGTGTAGCGTATGTTCCGCTGGATATTACGGACAGAGAGAACGTTCATGCAGTGATTGCTGAAGTGCAGCCAGATGTTATCATTCACTGTGCTGCATGGACAGCTGTGGATGCAGCAGAAGAAGAAGCAAATCAGCCAAAAGTCCAGGCAATCAATGTGCAGGGAACCAAGTATATTGCAGAAGCGGCAAAGGCAGCGGATGCAAAAATGGTTTATATCAGTACGGATTATGTATTCAATGGACAGGGCACTTCAGCTTGGCAGCCGGATTGCAAGGATTATGCGCCGCTGAATGTCTATGGGCAGACAAAGCTGGATGGCGAACTTGCGGTTTCCAGCATATTGGAAAAATATTTTATTGTCCGTATTGCCTGGGTATTTGGTCTGAATGGTAAGAACTTTATCAAGACTATGCTACATGTGGGCAAAACACATGATGAGGTGCGGGTGGTCAATGACCAGATTGGTACACCGACATATACACTGGATTTGGCAAGACTGCTTGTAGATATGATCGAAACAGAGAAGTATGGCTATTATCATGCCACCAATGAGGGCGGCTATATCAGTTGGTATGACTTTACAAAAGAAATTTTCCGACAGGCCGGTTATGCCACAAAAGTAACACCGGTAACAACTGCGGAATACGGTGTTTCTAAGGCAGCAAGACCTTTTAACAGCAGATTGGATAAGTCGAAGCTGACGGAGAACGGCTTTACGCCGCTGCCGGACTGGAAAGATGCACTGACAAGATACTTAGAAGAGGTTGAATGTTAATGGGACAGATTAAGGTTGAAAAAAATGTCGGTGGGATTGAGGGACTTTGTGTCATTACACCGGCTGTGCATGGCGATGCACGTGGATATTTCATGGAAACTTACAATCAGCGTGACATGGAAGAGGCTGGATTCCACATTGACTTTGTGCAGGATAATCAGTCTTGTTCAACCAAGGGCGTTCTGAGAGGACTGCATTTTCAGAAGCGATATCCGCAAACGAAGCTCGTGCGTGCGATCAAGGGGCGTGTATTTGACGTTGCGGTTGATTTACGAAAGGATTCGGAAACTTATGGCAAATGGTTTGGTGTGGAGCTGACGGAAGAGAACAAAAAGCAATTCCTCATTCCGAAAGGCTTTGCTCATGGATTTTTGGTACTTTCAGATGTAGCAGAGTTTTGCTACAAGTGCGATGATTTTTATCATCCAGACGATGAGGGAGGTTTGGCCTGGAATGATCCGGAAATTGGGATTGTTTGGCCGGAAGTGACTGGGGAGTATCCTGGAAATGCGGATAGCGCAGGATATAAACTTCAGGATGGGACAAAACTGAATTTGTCGGAGAAGGATAAGTTGTGGTTGAAACTGAAGGATACATTTCAGTTTTAAGGAGCGTGAATAAGTTGGCTAAAATTGCGGTTTTACTTGCAACGTATCAAGGTGAAACATATCTTAGTGAACAGCTCGATTCACTGCTTCAGCAGACCTTTCAAGATTTTGTGATTTATATTCATGATGATGGTTCATCGGATGGAACGCTGCAAGTGATTCAGGACTATGCTAAACAGTACCCTGAAAAGATCGTGTTATTGACTTATGAAAAAGCTGGTGGTTCAGCAGCGAATTTCATGTCTATGTTGCGTTATGCCAAAGAGCCGTATATCATGTTTTGCGATCAGGATGACGTTTGGCTGTCTGATAAGATAGAGCAATCTTATCAAACAATGAAATGTATTGAAGAGGGTGCTGAGAATCATCCTTGCTTGGTGTTTACGGATTTACGTGTTGTAGATCAGAACTTACAAACGATTTCCGAATCTTTTATGACATATACAAAACGCAATCCATATCGTACAGCATATACACAGTTGTTGGTGCAAAACGTAGCTCCTGGGTGTACCATGATGATAAATCAAACATTGGCGAAATATATGCAGCGATATACAAGTATGGAAGCAATTCAAATGCATGATTGGTGGGCAATATTGATTGCGTCTGCGTATGGAAAGGTTTCTTATCTAGCGAATGCTACCATTTTGTATCGTCAGCATATACAGAATGTAGTGGGAGCAGTTGATCGCTCTTTGCCGGCACGTTTGAAAAATTGTATCTCTGCTTATCAAAAGGGCACTTATATTAGCATGAAACGTGAAGGAATGAAAAATCTAATTGCTTTTGCGGAGAATTTGCTGCAGGTAGGTGATTTACCAGTAGAAAAACGTGAGACCTTGGAAGGCATATGTTGTTTCCCTTCTATGTCAAAGTTGCAAAGAATTCGTTTTTGCAAAAAGTATGATGTTTCAACCTATCAGAGAAATTGGTGGTTTTTGTGTTGGGTTTGATTTTTTAGGAAATTACTGATGAAATCTCGTGTATAGATTTGTATAGTTGTTTTGCTACTCAAGGATAGTAAGCTATAAGGTGGGATTTAATTAGTGATTCCCTGGATAACATGAATGAACAAAGGGGAAAGTTATGCAGCATGTAATGATTATCGGTTCTAAGGGTATTCCCGGTGCATACGGTGGATATGAAACTTTTGTTGACAAATTAACGGCATACCATGAGAAATCTTCAGAAATCATGTATCATATTGCGTGTAAAGATACAAAAACAAGAGAGACGACTTATCATGGTGCACATTGCTTTCATATAAAGGTACCGAATATTGGTGCAGCACAGGCGATTTATTATGATTTGGCAGCACTGCGTTATTGTGTACGGTATTTGAAGGAAAATCAAATTTCAAATCCAATTGTGTATATTCTAGCATGTAGAATAGGACCGTTCATGTTTCATTATAAAAAACAAATTGAGAAACTTGGAGGAAAGGTGTATGTCAACCCAGATGGTCATGAATGGATGCGTGCCAAGTGGTCGTTGCTAGTTCGGAAATACTGGAAAATTTCTGAAAAATTGATGGTCAAGCATGCAGACCTGTTGGTTTGTGACAGCAAAAATATTGAGGCGTACATTCAAAAAACTTATCAATCTTATCATCCCAGCACGACATATATTGCTTATGGTGCAGAAATTTATCATAAATCTTCTACAGCGTCAGAAAAATTGCAGGCATGGCTTGTGGAAAAAGGACTGAAGAAAAACGGCTATTATTTGGTAGTCGGTCGGTTTGTCCCAGAAAATAATTATGAGACGATGATTCTGGAATTTATGAAGAGTCAGTCCAAACACGATTTTGCGCTGATTACTAATGTAGAGGATGCATTTCTGGCAAGGTTGAAGGAGCAAACGCACTTTGATCAGGATCCCCGCATCAAATTTGTGGGAACAGTGTATGATCAGGATCTGCTGCGGGAGATTCGTGCTAATGCGTATGGTTATTTACATGGGCATGAGGTCGGCGGAACGAATCCGAGTCTGTTGGAAGCACTCGGCTCTACCTCGTTGAACCTGCTGTTGGATGTGGGGTTTAACCGAGAATGCGCAGACACCAGTGCACTGTATTGGAATAAAACTCCCGGAAATCTGGCGTGTCTTTTGGAAGAGGCAGATCAAATGACGGAGGAGCAGATTACAAAGTTAGGGGAGCTTGCGAAAGAGCGGATTATACGTTATTATAGTTGGTCATATATTTCAAACCAATATCGGGAGCTATTTATGGGTGATGGCATATGAAAAAATGTTAACACTATTTGCAGCACTTTTAGCCTTCCAAAAACGATTTGCTTTAATTTTTATTATTTTCCTTTTAAAACTGCAATTAGGCTTCCGGTCTTTGTTTCTTATTCAACGTAATATAAAATCATTTATGATAAAAATTGGTATAAATAAAGGCAGCTTTAATTTAAGTGATGGAAAAAAGCAAATATGGAGATTGGATAAAAATGGAATTGCACCGTGATCGATGGGGATGGTCATAAATTATATATGAATGATAAGAGAGTAAATCCATCTGCATCAATTACTGTTGGCGAACATTGTTGGATTGCAGCAAATGTGTCTTTGTTGAAAGGTACGGAGATTGCGAATAACTGTGTTATTGGCTATGGGTCTATAGTTTCTGGAAAATTTAAGGCTGATCATAGCCTTATTGCTGGTGCTAAAGCAAAAGTGAGGAAAGAAAATATTGTCTGGAAAGAGTAAGGAGAAATCATATCATGGATATCATTATTATCCCATTCCATGACTATAAGAAATGGATTCATGAGGGATTTCGTACACGTGATGCTCATGTCTTACAACACCTGATGGGTGATCAACGGATTGGTAAAATTTTGGTGGTAAATCGTCCGGTATCGTTGGCTGAAATGCTGCTGAAACATACCTCATGGAAAACGCCGACAGATGATGTTGTTTATCACGAAAAGCAAATGCAGCTCACACAAATGGAGAAGAATGTTTGGTGTGTGGACATTTTTCTTCCAGATTTTCTACGTGTGGTCAAAGAACGCAAACGTTGGTGGTTTTCTGCGTTTTGCCGACCGTTTGTATTGAAAAAAATTCAAAATGCCGTTTCTTATTTGCAGATGAAGGATACGGTTTTATTTCTGCAAAATCCTATGGTAGTAGGCGTAATAGATGCCATTCCACATAAGATTCTTGCTTTTGATGCAATTGACAACTGGCTTCACCATCCTCAGATGCATGATAGTTACGATTTGGTGCAAAAAAATTATCAAATTATAAATGAAAAAGCAGATGTTATTTTTACTGTTTCTAAAGCGCTCACAAAAATTTTTCCGACAAATGCAAATGTTCATTGGATTGCAAATGGAGTTGATATTTCATTTTTTTCTGATGCTTTTTGTCAACGGAAAGTGCCATCGGATCCAATTGTAATTGGATATGTGGGGAAAATCCAGGAGAGAGTAGATTTTGATTTGTTGGAACGCTGTTTAAATGCTTGCCCTGATTGTATATTTGAGATCTGTGGACCGGTGTATGCACAGCAAAAAAAAGTGCGTCAACTGGATGCAGCATATTCCAATATTCATTTCACCGGTGATATTCATTATCATAATCTTCCTGATGAAATGCGGAAAATGGATATCGCCATTATACCGCATAAGATAAATTCTTTTACGGAAAGTATGAATCCGCTGAAATTGTATGAATACCTAGCAGCTGGAAAGATGGTCGTTACGACTGCCGTTGCAGGCACAGAATCTATTTCTCCTTATGTTAGAAATTGTGCCGATTCAGATAGCTTTGTTTCAGAGCTTCAGAAACTTGTTCAACAGATACAACAGTCTCCAATTGAGTCAGAGAAAATACAATTATCGATTCCTTTGGAGTGTAGTTGGGATTTTCGAACACAACAAATGCTGGGATTATTTGAAAAAACACTTGTAAAAAAACAACCTCAAAGAGGTTGTAAAATTGGATTTGTGATTTTACACTATTTAACTACAGAAGATACGTTGCAATGTGTAAAGTCAATTTTAATGCATGTTCCAGTGGAAAAGCGAATCGTTATCGTAGATAATGGTTCGAATAATGGTTCATTTGAATTGTTGCAAAAAAAGCTTAAAAATTTATCAGAAATAATACTTGTTCAGAGCAATGAGAATCTTGGATTTGCAAAAGGAAATAATTTGGGAATTCAGGTTTTGCAGGAAAAATTTTGCTGTCCATTTACGGTTGTACTAAATAATGATACTACTATTGAGCAAGATGGATGGTATGACCAAATTCAAAAAGAATATGAAGAAAGTGAATTTGCTGTTCTTGGACCAAAAATTATTACGCAAGATGGTGCAATCACATCAAATCCAGTACGGGAAGCACCATTGAGTGAAAAAGCAATTGATAATTTGATATTGCGGCGGTGGTTGAAATTATTGCTGTGCAAATTCGGTTTGCACAGGCTTATTCATCCGGCGGGGACAAAAATAGGTATTTCTTCTATTGATCATGAAGAACGCTATGAAAATGTGCAGCTGCATGGTGCATGTATTATTTTTTCAGAGAAGTTTTTTGAAAAATTCTCTGGTTTTGATTCGCGGACATTTTTGTATTTTGAAGAAGATATTCTGTTTCATCACCTTTTACATAATCAATTGAAAAGCGTGTATCTTCCCACATTGGAACTGCATCATGCGGAGGATTCTGCCACAAATGCATCAATGAAATCCAATCGCAGTAAAAATATTTTTGTTTTTTCTAATGAAATTCGTTCGCTCAAGATTTTGAAACAATTGAAAAAACAACAGAAATAAATCAGATAAAGAGTACGGAAAAGGTCAAGTGAATTGGTGATGTTTTTGCCAAAGTAAAGCTTGGATTTTTTCGTTTAGGGAGTAGCCATAAAGGCAGGCATACCACTTACGTGTTAGCTTTCATCAGTGATTCCCTGAAAATATGAATAGAGTAAGAAGCGGGGAATCTAAAAAAATATCTTAGCTTGTTGAAAGGAGGTGCGGAAAAGCATTTTATGAAAACTGTCAATATGCTATTGTATTTGATGGGAGTATTTTCCACCATGTATATTGTTCGAATAGGCGGCATTCCAGTTTCAACACTGTTAGCTGTAATTTGTATCATTGTTATTATTATTTGTCGTGGTAAAGTGGCACTCTTGGGAGATAAGTGTTTTTTTGCCTTTTTGTGTGCATCGACACTGACAACGATTTTGATGTTGCTTTCAGACACTACAAATTTTAAAACCCAAATTATTACACTTGGCGTCATGGGGATTTTATACTTTTGTATTACACAAATGAAGCTCCTCCCTGATTCCAGCATAAAAATATTTTTTTCTGGATTGCGATTATCGTGTATTTTGCACTTGGCGTGGTGCTTAATACAATTTTTTGCTTATCAGTTGTTTGATATGGATATAAATCGCATGATATTTGTGGATGCACTTAATATGGTAAGCAATGCGAGTCGTTACCGAGAAGGGACTCTTGCCATCACAGGATTTTGTTGGCATCCAAGTAATTTAATTCCAGTACTGCTAATTTCAGGTATATTATTGAATCGCTGGTATATATGGGTGATTTGCTTTTTTATTGTGATTTATGCGCATAGCGGTACAGCGCTCTTAGGATTGATGATAGCATTTATATTGGTTCTGCCGCTGCACATACCACAGGTAGTAGTTAGAATAAAGAAAATCAAGATTTCTACGGTATTTCTTTTTTTTATGACAGTATCAGTTGTTATTGTTGTTTTAGTAAAGACAGATTTGTTTTCTATAATGATAGAAAAATATAGAGAACTTTATGAACGTGTTTTCAGTACAGGCGATATGAGTGCGCAAGTGCATATGCGGTATTATGTTATGCTGCCATTTGTCTGGTTAAATTCTAGTATTTTAGAAATTCTTTTTGGATGTGGCTTGGGGTGCTCTGGTGTGTTGTTTTCCCGTTATTTCAATCAATATACACAGCTGGACGCATGGATTGTTGAATCTGACCCTATGAATTACATGTATAGTGTGGGAATCGTTGGATTCTTATTGTTTTATACGTGGATCTTTCAGTTGTTTCGCAGTGCCAAAGGAAAGAATAAACGATATTCATTGCTACTTGTTTGTTTGATTATTTGTGGCATTACGTATAATGTGCAGTATGAATGGGTTATCATGATTGAATTAGCAATGGCAATTTGTTTGAAGCGGGATATCGATATCTTCCAGTCAGATTCTTTGCTATGGCAAGAAAAAAAGCCAAAAAGAAAAATCAAACTTTGTTAAAAATCGAATTTTTTAAAAGGAGGATGTATGGTGAGTTCTGCTTCACTGCGCTTGCAAAAAAATTCAATTATTTATATCCTGGATATTGGCGCAAGAACTGGAGGGGGGGAAGCACTGTATCAGTTGCGCTTGGATCTGGAACATATGGGATATGAGGCGTATATTCTTTATTATCAAGAGGATCTTTCCACATTAAATCTTTCAGAAAAGTTTTTGCAGTATTTTGACGGGGCACAGAAAATCTGTACTCGTAAGGATGTGATAGATGACAAGAATAACTGTATTATTGTTCCAGAGGCGGCAACAACTTATTTGTTTGATTATCCAAACCTACAAAAGATTATTTGGTGGCTATCTATTCATAACTATGATGGTGCTTATGTAAAGCGTGAACCGCGCCATTCCAGCTTATTGAATCCACTGAAAAAAGTATATCATCGTATACAATTTTGGAAGCTAGCAGCAGCACGAATGCAGAAGTATCATAAAGTATGCTTTCCACTCAATCAAGTTGCACTGCATATGGCAGGTTCTTACTATGTTCTGGAAACTCTAAAGACAAAATATCATATACAATCCGAATTGCTGATTCATTCAATCGGTATAGATTTTTTGAAAATGGGAGAGTGGTCAAGACAACAAGATATAGCTTCACGGGAAGACATTGTTCTTTATAATCCTTCTAAGCCTTCTAGTATCATGCACCAGCTTTTACAACGAAACAAATTCCATTATGTACCAATTTGTAATATGACACCGACGCAGATGATTGCACTGTTTCGCAAAAGTAAGCTGTATATTGATTTTGGTTTTTTCCCCGGGCCAGAACGTTTGCCAAAGGAAACTGTTTATAATGGTGTTGCTGTACTGGTGGGAAAACGAAATGCGTCAGTGAATCCATATGATGTAATGATTCCAGAGGAGTACAAGTTAGATCCTCACACAAAACCAGAATTGGTGGAAATGAAAATCGCCGATATGTTAGAACGGTATGATGAAATCTACCATGATTTTGATGCATTTCGTAAAATGATAACAGAAATGGAACCCAATTATTATTTGCAGTTAAAGAAATTTTTTCAAGGGGATCTGGAATGAATTTACGATTGCAAAAAAGGAATGTGAAATTTGATGGCTTAAGGATAATTGCTATGCCATGATTATCTGCCATCACTGTATTATTAATAATTTTGGTGCGCATTGTTTTTCTTGTCATTATATGCAGTTTGTATCTACTTTATCTGTAGTGCAATAGATTTGATTTTGAAAGCAACGATTGGCAAAGTATTGCAATGGATCAGTATACAAATAGATTCTCTGATGCGGCATTTGATGACTTCTCGTCTGTTTCAGGGAAAGCAGCCGAATTCGAAAGGATGATATGATACATGGAAACTTCCAATAAACAGGTCAGTGTTATCGTTCCGATTTACAATGTAGAAGCTTATTTGGAAGAATGTTTGGACAGTATATGTGCACAGACTTATCAAGAAATCGAAATTATATTGGTGAATGACGGATCTACAGACAATAGCCTTGCTATCTGCAAGCATTATGCAGAAAAAGACTCTCGTATTCAAGTGATTGACAAGGAGAATGGCGGGCTGTCTGATGCCAGAAATGCCGGACTGGATGCAGCTACTGGTGAATACATTTATTTTTTGGACAGCGATGACTTCATTGATCCGGAAACCATTGCGCTGCTGACTGCCGCTTCTGAAGCAGAACAAGTTGATTTCATCAACTTTGACGGAGTAGCTTTCCTGGATGGAGAAAATCCTTGGAAAGTCGACGGTGATATTTCACAAACTTATATAAAAAAGAATACATATACCGGTATCATGACTGGGGCAGCGCTTTTTGAAGCTCAGGAAAAATGCAAGGAGTACCATTCACCAGTGCAAATGTATTTCTTTCGCCATTCTTTTTTACTGGAGCATGCGCTCCGATTTTATAAAGGTATTTTGCACGAAGATATTCTCTTTATGTTTTTGGCGCATATGGCTGCGAAACGTGCCCTGCATATTCCCTATGCACTTTATCATAGACGAATGCGAGCAGGCTCTATTATGGGACAGGCGGTATCAGAAAAAAATTTAACTGGTCTATACACGGTATTACAACAAATTTTACAATATGATGATTTTGCTGCTAGTGACGCAGAAACTCGTTCTGCTTATCTTACCGGAGTGGTCAGTATTCTCAATTTCTATTTTTCGCAGTATTATTCGGTGCAGAAGAAATCTGACTCTGTCGAGGCGCAATACCAGGAATTGATTACATGTTTCCAACAAAATGCATATTTTCAGAGCAAGGAATTGGAACAATGTATAGAAGATAGAAAGCGTATTCAACAAAAACAATTTTTTCAAAAGCATCGTTATTGCCGCAAAGCAGGGAAGGCACTAAAACTGGTGTACCGGAAACTTGTTGGCAAAAAGACTGATCCAACGGCAGAATTTGCACAAGTGTTTGCCGAATTGCAGAAAACTGCATCCGAAGAAAAGCGGATTATTGTATTGTGTGTTCCGCATCAACATGGAAACTGTGGCGATCAAGCAATTGCGATCGCTGAAAAAAACCTGTTGGAAGAACAGTGTTCTGACTACGCAATTGTCGAAATTCCAGCAGGGCTTTGTGAGTTTTATACAAAAGCATTGAAGCCCTATCTGCGTGCGAATGATATTTATATGGTGCATGGCGGAGGTAATTTTGGAAGCTTATGGCGGCATAATGAACTGGCAGCATTACGTGTTTTACAATATGTACCCAATAGTCGTGTGATTGTTTTTCCGCAAACGATCTATTACTCTTCTGATACAATTGGCGATGCACAATTGCAGGCAGATCGTAAATCTTTTGCGCAGCTGACAGATTTGCATATTTTTGTTCGTGACCAATTTTCTTATGATTTCATTCAAAAGCAAGATTTGTTCCCAAACGCAAAGCATGTTTTTCTCATTCCTGATATGGTTATTTCATTGGATATGCAGCATCTTGTTGATGGTACGCGAAATGGTGCATTGTTGTGTTTACGCCCAGATTTAGAAGCCGTATTGTCTCAATCTGAAAAAAATCAGATTTATCAAATTGCATTACAGCACTTTTCACATGTGCATTTTATTGCTACAAATGATACATCAGATCCGATTTCTATGTATGATCGAGTGGGAAAAGTAGAAGAATTATTAAAACAATTTGCAAAATCTGAATTGTTAGTAACAGATCGCCTGCATGGCATGGTGCTGGCTGCAATAACTGGAACACCTTGCGTTGCGCTAAATAATCTCTCCAATAAGGTGCGTGGCGTGTATCAGTGGCTTCAGGATTTGGAGTATGTCGAATTCGTAGAAAACGTATCTGAGGTAGAAGCGGCAATTGCTCAAGTTACTGCTGTAACGTCACCAAAATATGATTCAAGTGTATATGACGCATATTATCAGAAAATCATAGATTGTATTCGAAGTGAAACACGTAGTGGAGGTACTTCATGAAAAATCAATTTATTGTCACAGAAGTGGAAGTACATCAAAATCAAATTCTCTGTTATTATACAATACAGGGGAATACTTCATGGCACAACTGTTTTCCCAAGGAATATTCTTGTCTGGAAGTCACATATTCTCAATCGATTGGAGATGTTCCAAAGGGAGTTGCAGTGATTCCACTATTATGTGATGTTCTTCCCATTGTGTGGCTGATGGATGCTGAAATTGTTGTAGATGAATTGGATCAGTCTTTTTATAACAGCATTGCAGGATTTAAAAACGGATATATTAAAATGTATCCCGAACTAAAGTTTGGAGGACTTATCACAGCGAAAAAGCTCATTTCCTATACATACAATACTGAAAAATCTGCTGTTTTATTCAGCGGTGGTGTAGATGCATTTAATACATTGTTTTCCAATATGGCAGAACATCCTGCATTGATAACCTTGTGGGGTGCGGATATTGCCTGTGACAATGAGGAAGGTTGGAAACCTGTACAACAGCAGGTTGAAGAAACAGCTGCAAAATTTGATTTATCCTATTATATTGTTCGTACCAATTTCCGAAAAATTATTTCTGAAGCAACAATGACTAATTTCGTGCAGGAAAAAAACCATGCACTTGGCTGGTGGCACGATTTTCAGCATGGAATTGGCATTATCAGCCATGTTGCACCAATTGCATATCAATTTGGCATTGGCAAAGTTTATATTGCATCCTCTTTTACCGCAGCGGATACCTACACTTGTGCATCTGACCCGACGATTGATAATTTTGTCAGATTTGGAAACACGGTTGTGATCCATGACGGTTATGAATACAATCGTCAAATGAAAATTCATAACATATGCAGTTACACCGAGGAACATCATGTCACAGCACCATTACGTGTTTGTTGGAAATCCACGACCGGACGAAACTGCTGTACCTGCGAAAAATGTTATCGTACCATGATGGGCGTTTTGGCAGAAGGAAAAGATCCCCAAAAACTGGGCTTTACCAAATATGATGCAACTGTACGCAAGAATATGCTGCATGATTTACGGTATGGTCTAATTTCCAAGTACAACAAACGACGCTACTGCTATATCCAGCAGCGTCTGCGTGAGGTTTATACACGAAAAAATTGCCCGAATGACCTGAAATGGTTTTATCGTCTGAAATTTGAAGACACCATGCCGCACTGGGAAAAATTCTGGCTACG
Source organism: Ruminococcus sp. (assembly GCF_019417665.1). Taxonomy (GTDB): domain Bacteria; phylum Bacillota; class Clostridia; order Oscillospirales; family Ruminococcaceae; genus Ruminococcus_C. The sequence goes on along the minus strand of NZ_DXUU01000050.1, from coordinate 1,816 downwards.
CTGTCGTAGAAAGTGGAAACGAATGTTTGGAAGGGTCGGTGAATAATGCAAATGGGCAGTGAATCAAGAAAAGTCAATACCATAAAAAATGCAGCAACTAGTCTTCTGAATCAAGTAATAACGCTCCTGTTTAATTTTGTTACTCGATCTATTTTTATTCATTTTCTTGGCGCAGAATATTTAGGTATCAATGGTCTATTTGCTAATGTGCTGCAAGTACTATCAATGGCGGATTTGGGATTCAATACGGCGATTGTCTTCAGCATGTATAAACCCATTGCGGAAAATGATGAAAAAACACAAGCTGCATTGATGAACTTTTACCGTAAGGTATACAATGTAATCGCAATTGTCGTTGCGCTCATTGGTTTGGCGTTGATCCCACTCCTCCCATTTATTGTGAAGACAGAAACAGAAATTCCACACCTGACCTTATACTATATTCTTTATCTTTCTAATACTGTAGTTTCCTATTTGTTTGTCTATAAAACATCCATAACCACGGCACATCAGAAATCTTATTTGCTGAATAATTATGATTCTTTTTTTGTCATTCTCCGGAATATACTGCAAATTTTATCTTTGATTGTTTTCCACAGTTTTGTTTTGTATTTGATTATACAGATTGTGGTGGGCTGGGTAAATAATTTTATAAAAGCCTATCGCTCTCAAAAAATGTATCCTTATATTAAGGAAAAAGAAGTTCTTGCACCAGAATTGAAAAAAGATATTTTCAATAATATCAAATCAATGTTTATCTATCGTATAGGCGGCGTTTTGTTAAATAATACGGATAATATTTTGATTTCTGCGATGATAGGAACAATTGTTGTAGGATATTATTCCAATTATTTTATGGTAATAAACGCTGTTACTACATTTACAAATCTTTTGTTTAATTCCATGACAGCAAGTATCGGTAATTTGAATGTAAGTACGGATACAGAAAATAAATATTTGTTTTTCAAGCGAATTAATTTTGCAACCGCATGGTTGTTTTCATTTTGTGGTGTTTGCTTTTTTGTTTTGTTGAATGATTTCGTCACGATTTGGCTTGGATCAGAATTTGTGTTGGATCAATTGACGTTGATTGCAATTGTTTTAAATTTTGTTATGCCGGGAAGTATTCGAATTGTTTCTTTGTACCGAGATACAACGGGCATGTTCCGGCAAACAAAGTATGTTTTCTTTATTACATCCATTATCAACCTGATTCTTTCTATAATACTGGGAAAGTTGATGGGACTTTCAGGCATTTTACTGGCAACTGCAATTGCTAGATTTCTGACAAATATGTGGTTTGAACCACTTGTGTTGTTTCGGAGTTATTTTAAAAAGAATGTGTGGAAATATTATTTTTCTAATCAGTTCATCTATTGGATTGTATTCATTTTTAGCGCTGCATTGACGTATTTTATTGCAAGTTGGATCTCACATATATCAATTTTGACCTTACTATTAAAGGGATTGCTCTGTTTGATTGTACCAAATGCAATCATGTTTTTGCTGTATCGAAAAACAGATGAACTGGATTACTTTAAACAAATGGCATCTCAAATTGTCTTAAAAATAAAAAATAAAAAGTAAATTATTGGAGAGTGGAACCAGCAGACCAGATATTCTGATTAGTGAATTTCAGTAGAATAAACTGGCTGTTATTATTGAAGTAAACTTTCATGCAAAAGGAAAAGCCTGCACATGGCAGGCTTTTCCTTTTTGTATTTAAAAAATCCCCGGCTAGGCCGGGGGTTCAGAAAAGCTTATAGCTATGAGTCTTGAAAAAATAACTCCTTTTGATTATAATAAGTTTGCGGCT
>NZ_DXUU01000005.1:29827-98745 GCF_019417665.1 Ruminococcus sp. | reverse complement strand
GAGCTTTGATGCGTATGATTTTTAGTTCATATATCATCGTGTCGGTACACTAGTCAAAACAACATTTGAATCAGAATCAATATAGAATCCAACTTGATTTTCTGCATCTATATTTTCTGTCAAATACAATGTGAACCATCCAGAGCATATTCCCAAAAAGGTTGCAATTATCGGCATCAATTTTGGATTTAAAATCAGTTTTTGTACTTTTGTCCATATATAAATCCATAAGGCGATTATATAAGATTATATTAATTCATCATTGAAAACTTGAATAATATTTTTAAAAAAGTTAAAATAATAGTATTTAACTGTAATCGTTTGAATTGATTCATATACTAATTCTGCAAACTTATCAAATGGCGGTACATTATAGATTATTTCTAAAAGTGTATTCTCTCCCAATTCGGGGGAGATATTGTTAAAAATAATGAGGACTAACCACACAAGAGGCCATAGAAGCAGTAATTGTGCAACATTGCCTAAAATTCTCCTCATCCCCATTCATATTCCCCCTCACGTTTGTTATAAATAAAAAATTGAAGCAAAAGTACTGCAGTGCAATTTCACATGTTCGCACTCAAATGATTGGAAAAGCCAGTGGACATTCTTTAAAGGTATCTTTATGCAGTGTACCTTAATCGCAAAGCTGTCTTGCCCGATTAGCAATTGCATCACGCTTTGCTACGTATTCTCTGTACTTCTCCTCATAGTCTCTCATCAAGGCAGGATATTTGCAATTCTGAATGATGAAAATGATACCTGGTATGGTACAGATTAAAAGACCAATAATGATTTTTCCAATCCCATTTGGCATACCCGGTTCCACAGGCTCCGGAATATTTTTCACTTCCTGTTCAAGCTGCTTTAATTCTTCATAGTGAGAAATCGACGTATCCCTCTGAAAGGACAGCTTGATGTAATGCGTGTCTTTTTTGGTAACCTCAATATTATCCGTCCAGATATTCTGATTCACATCCGTTTCTGAAAATCTCACCTCCTGATTTCCGAACAGTTCATATCCAAACGATGTCCAGAACTGAATTGCCGAAGATTCACTTGCAGGTGGTACGTTCAATGTTTTAAAATCCTTTGCCATAAATAAAACCTCTTTCAAAAAATATTTATAGTAAAATTCCAAAGCCTTTGAAATACAAAAAATAACCTTTCAAAAGCAATGAATATTACTTACTTCAAATTATTTTATATGTTTTTTAATATAAGACGAATCAGCATCACTGAATTTTACTCCAAAATTGGTTATACTATATTTGATCACAAAATATGACCTTTTGCGAAAAAAATGAAATTTGCACCGTTGATGTGACGTTTTATTCCATTTTTGACGATAATTTTGACGACAAATCACTCACACTACCATTGACAATTTCTCCATACAGATACGCTTCTGTTCGAAAGAAGAATGCACATAGCGATTCAACGTGATTTCTACGGAAGAGTGGCCTAAGATTTCCGACAAGGATTTCACATCAAATCCAAGCCGGATGCAATTCGTAGCAAACAAATGGCGCAAGGAGTGAAAATGAACTGACGGCAAATGTGCTTTTTTTAAGACAGATGCAAAACGATACTGCATGGTTCTTGGTTCTACTGGTTTTGTATTGCCAGATAAAACAAAATCATCTTTGTTCGACTTGAATCGCTTCAGCATATCAATGAAACAACTGGGAATTAGAATCTGTCTCGCTGATGTTTCACTCTTCGGCTCAGTAACAACAAGTTTCGTTGATTTTTCATGATCTGAAATACTGATACGTTGAACTGTTCGACTGACGGTTAAAATCCTCTTTTTCCAATCAATATCGTCCCATTTCAAACCGCATAATTCTCCGATTCGAAGTCCTGTATAAAGTGAAATAAAAATTCCCAGAGATGTCCTGTTCAGGTTACGTGTCATATATTCCGTTAACCTCTGTTATTCATCCGGTTCAAGTATTCGAACAGTTGATTTTTTATTACTCTTTGGGAGCGTCACATTTACAAGGGGATTGTGAAACCCATGTTCCCGGCTGACGTATTTTGTCATAGATTTGAAAACAATCAAGATATCTGCTACATATTTCGCAGAAAGTCCAGCATCTAATTTCTTCTGAATAAAATTATATATAAGGGAAGATGTCAACAAATCATACCGCATACCACCAAAGTAAGGAAGAAGATGTTTGTTGATCTTCATTTTGTAGTTCGCAAGTGTGGATTCTTTGGTGTGACTACTGATTTTTCGAAGCCATTCATCAAAAAGTATTTTGACCGTCAAGTTGGTATGTTCAATTTGGGATATGCTTTTTTTCTGCATCTGCAAAAGTTTTTCTTTCACTTCTGAATAAGTTTTTCCGTAAACTGAACGATACTTTGTTTTCCCATCAGACTTATATCCTACTGGATAACGTCCTTCCCAACGGTTATCTTTCCGTTTGTAAATGTTATCTTCTCTTCTTGGCATTTTGATTATCCTCCATCTTTAGATTGACCAGAATATGACTGAAAACAAATCTTGAAATATCGTTTAAAGCAGTCATTTTAAGGAAAATTTCAGCAATTCATACTAAAAATCTGTTTTTTCACGTTTCATGCTTGACATTTTTGCGCTAATATGCTATAATCTGAATGTAAAATTCGACAATAAATATCAAATTGAGTTTTCGCAAAAGGTCATAATTTGCGAAAATTTCAAGTAGAAGTACCGTAAATCGGTACTTTTTTATTGCCCGAATTCATCAATAACTCCAGAGTTTCCTATACAAAAAGTTGACTTTTTGTCTGAAATCCATTATAATTATGGTTAAGTACGTGCGTGGATGTCAGATGAAACGTTTTTGTCATTATACCACCAAAAAAATATTTTTTCAGGACATTTGAACTGGTAGTTTTGACAAAAATCATTGGCTGAATGACAAAAAACAGAGAAGTCAGGTTATTGTATGGATTTATTGTCAGTTTCTAAAATCTTTGGAGGAATATCCAATCCAGTAAAACTGTTCAAAATAATTTTTAATGAGGAAACGATTCCGGAACTATATTCCTTTTACAGTCACTGGGAAGGAGAAAATGCACTTGATTCTCAAAGCAGAGCAATTCGCCGTATGGTTATCTCACCGCCAAAATCTCTTACGCAAAGAATTATTGGCAAAAGTGTATGTTTATGCAGATATGATTCCAGAAGCAAAAGAATGCTTAAATGATATATTATCTGCTCTAAAATCACAAGACAACACACAGCATAATTTTTATCATCAAACCTTGTCGATGATGAACCAATTACTCCAAGGTGACTCCATATAATTAACGTTTATAGCAATATGCAAAAAAACACCCAGCAAAAATGCTGAGTGCGTAGAGACGTGAGGAATTTATATGAAATATATAACCATAATGTTGCCTTGATTGATCACCATTGATATATTTCATGGGAATCGAATGGACTTGTCATCAAAAATATTGCTATTCTTGATCGATAGTAGTTTATGATTTGTTTGACTTTCGACAATCTTGAGCCGAAATTTAAACAAGAAAAGGTCTATTTAAAATCTGATATGCTTCAAAATGAGCAGTTCTATCTGTGTTGTTATTGTTGTAAGTGTATTGATAAAGAACATTCTCATATTGAACATTTTTAACCGAGATGTCGTTTTCCACAGTTAAGCATGAAACATTCAAATATGCTCATTTCTTGTACCAGTAGTACTTGCGGCATGAAAAAGGGCGGCAAAGAATTACCTGCATCTATACCTTATGGAGATTGGGAAAGTCGGTTTTCTCATACAATAGACGGGTATATAAAGCCAAGTGAAAATGATTCCGATGCTCAAACTGCGATTGATATATTGAATCTAAATGATCAATCATTGATTCGAATGAGGCGAACAGCATATGACGTGCAAAGCCGTCAGACGGTCTTTGTGCAGTGTTGCCTTAAACCTTTGCTGCATCAGATTCCTCTGAGCACAGCATTTCCTGTACATGGGCAACATACAAATCCTGAACTGCCGGATATTCACCAAATCCTTGAAGCAAGACCGTGACACGATAACCATGTCTGATCAAAATGGACTTCCAGGAATCCTCATCCTCCCCAGCCATATCATTCTGAGCATGATCTCCGGCAACCAGCATCATAGGCAACAAAACCACCTCATGATAAGCTGTTTCTTCTAGTTGTTCCAATACTGTGTCCAGCGTAGGATAGCCCTCCACTGTTCCCACAAACACATTGGGATAACCAGAACGCTTCAGCCAGTAGTCAAACGCCGGATATGCCTGATTTGCCATATGAGATGTGCCATGCCCCATGAGCATATACGCCTTAGAATCGGACATGGAAATGGTCTCTTTCAGCGCATGTATCAATGCAGGATAATCTGAAGTGTCCGTCAGAAGCGGTCTGCCGATCTGCAAAACGGAAAAACTTTGGACAAATTGTGACGCATCACGGCAAAGATCGTCATATTCCTCACCGGGAATCACATGGGTCGGCTGACAGTACACATGGGTATATCCCGCCTTTTTCAGATGTTCCAGTGCTTCAGGAACTGTATCGATCTCGATTCCGCTGCGGCGCATTTTGCGAATGATCATGCCACTGGTAAACGCACGGAATATGTCTGCCTCCGGGAATGACGCCTGGATTGCACGCTCTACAGCACCGATGGTTTTTTCCCGAGTATTTTCATAGCTGGTTCCAAAGCTGACCACCAGAATTGCAGTCTTTTTTAATGGCAGTTTTCCGTCACTCAGCTTTGCCGCAAATTCCAGAAATGCCTGTCTGCCTTCTTCCCGATACAGCTGGAGCACTCCCGGCGATGTAAGTCTGTTCAGCATCTGGCGGCGTCGTTCTGTATCAGGTACAGTAGTTTTCCACACTTCTCGGAATTCCTCTAATATGCTGCAAAATCCAGCATATTCCTCCAACTTCGGCTCAAGTTCCCGGCAGATCGCCGCTGCCAGGCCGGGAGAACAACCTTCCGTTGAGACCGCTGCGGTGATCTTACCTCGATGCCGCTGGGCAGGTACGCTGAAATCCGGTGTTACCTCACCGCAATCCGTCACAGAGGAGGACAGAATTCCCATCTCCTGAGCATCTTGAACAATTACAGCATTTAGTGCCGGATCGTTTGTAGCAGCAAATACCAACATACTCCCGGCGAGCTGCTTCGGCGTATACCGGTTCTGTAAATATGTGAGTTTCTTCTCCTTCAACTGAACTGGCATGGATTCTGGTGCAACTACTGTTACTGCTGCGCCTTGTTCCAACAGCGTCAGGATACGGCGCTGTGCCACCGTTCCAGCACCGATCACCGTACATTTTCTGCCCTTTACTTCCAAAAAAACCGGATACATCTCACACCTCTTTCTCGCTCAGTGCATCCTGCAAAATACAGTCTGTGATTCCTTCTATGGTGGCATTTTCTGCAGTATATGCCACAGGGATCCCCAATGTTTCTGCCGTTCTGGTGGTCACTGCGCCAATGGAGATCACCTTTGCCGGACATGCCGCCTTGGAGTCACGCATCTGTTCATAAGCACGCACAGCCGATGAACTGGCAAAGACAAGATAATCTGCATCCTGTATTGCCATACACAGCAGGGTCTCTTTTTGCAGATTTGTTTCCGTCCGATACAGTGACACTGCATCGAAGGATTTTCCGGCATCCCGGAGCAGATCTGGCAGCACTGTAGAACCGTTCTCTGCACGCATGAGCAGCACCTTGTCATAGTCGGACAACCGAGGAATGAGTGCTTCCGCCAGATAACGGCTCTCGAACTGCTGAGGCACACAATCCACATAGATGCTTTTTTCCGCCAGTGCCTTGGCAGTTCCCGTTCCGATGGCAGCAAACTTCAGGTGCGACAACTGCCGCAGATCTATTTCATCCTGCACCAATGCCTCAAAGAACAGCTGCACACCATTTCCGCTGGTCAGGACGATCCAACTGTATGCGTTCCAGTCCACATTGCGCAGCAGTCCTGGCGTTGGTTTCGTCGTATCAATGAGACTAATTTCCTCTGTTTCGGCGCCGTACTGCCGCAGATGCTCTGCCAGAAGCCGCGCATGTTGGGGCGTTCCCGTTGCGATCACCTTTTTCCCGAACAAGGGTCCACGTTCGAACCAGTTCAGTTCCTGACGCAGGGAGACCACATCCCCGATGACAGTCATTGCCGGCGTGTGGATCTGCTGGCGTTGTACTTCCTCTGCAATGGTGAAAAGCGTACCCACAGCGGTTTTCTGATGGGCAGTTGTTCCCTGCTGAATAACTGCCGCCGGGGTATCCGAAGATTTTCCATTTGCCATTAGTGCAGCAGTAATATGAGGCAGATTGGTCAGGCTCATGAGAAATACCAATGTGCCATCCAGTTTTGCCAGAGTCGCATAGTCCAGTTCCGGCTGGTTTCCCATTTTCTTGTGTCCGGTAATCACATGAAAAGAGGAAGCAAAATCCCGGTGAGTCACAGGAATCCCAGCATATGCCGGTGCGCTGTAACAGGAGGAAACCCCAGGAACAATTTCAAAATCCACATCATGCGCCAGAAGTACCTGAGCTTCTTCACCGCCCCGTCCGAAAATAAAGGGATCGCCGCCTTTGAGCCGGACAACAGTTTTTCCCTTTTTCGCTAATTCCGCCAGAAGAAGATTGGTTTCATACTGCTTTTTATAATGATGCCCGGCGACTTTTCCCGCAAAGATCAGCTCACATCCAGACTTCGCCAGATTAAGAATAGATGGGCACGCCAGCGCATCATAAACAATGACATCTGCCTCATGGAGACAGCGCTCGCCTTTTCGTGTCAGCAGTTCCGGATCGCCCGGTCCAGCTCCAAGTAAATAGACCTTTCCCTGTTTCATATCGCATCCTCCCGTTTCAGCGCGTCCAGACATTGCAAAATCTGCTTTCTTGCGCCGGAAATAGTGGCCTCCGAAAAGTCCACATTCAGAACATCTTCCTTTTGCAATATCTCCAGCAAATGTGATAGTCTCGGCAGACGAAGATGATGGCTTCGCAAAAGTTCCGGCTGTAAAAAAATCTCCTTTGGAGTGCCATGGGTCAGAATTTTCCCCTTATCAATGAGATAGATCATATCTGCATAGACAGGAATGACATCAATATCATGTGTGGAAAGCAAAATGGTAGTATGCTGTTCCTTGCAAACTCGCTTAAGCAGATGCATCAGTTCACTGACGCCTACCGGATCAAGACCAGCTGTCGGTTCGTCCAGAATAATCACTTCCGGCTGCATTACCATAATGCCGGCAAAAGAAACACGTTTTTTCTGTCCGAAGCTGAGGGAATGGGTGGAACGGTCACGCAAGTCTGTAATACCGATCTGTTCCATTACCGCTTCTACCCGGCGGTGCACCTCTTCCTTCGGCAATCCCATATTAACAGCACCAAAAGAAATGTCCTGATAGACCGAAGCGGAAAACAACTGGTCGTCAGGATTCTGAAAGACAATCCCCACCTTTGACCGCAGCTTCCGCAATCCTTCTTTTTTATAAGAGATCGGTTCTCCGTGAAACAGCACTTCCCCATGCTCCGGCTGTAAAATACCATTAAAATGAAGAAAGAGCGTTGATTTCCCGGCACCATTTGCACCGAGTAGTGCCGTAGTCTTTCCCTCCTCAATTGTCAGAGAAAGATCTTCAATGGCATGTGTGCCCTCTTCATAACCATAGGTCAAGTGCTTTGCCTCTAAAATTGTTCCCATAGAAAGCCTCCTCTTTGTGACAATTCGATTTATAACATGTACATGTTATAAATTTTCAAAACAACAACGACCGATGTCATTACAACGCTGTACACAACAGAACCGACCAGCAACTGCGGTTTCATTTCATATGTCAGCCCCAATGTAGTCAGATCACCCGTATAGCCGCGGGATTCCATTGCCATATATGTGCGCTCTGCCTGCCGGTAGGCACGGATAAACAAATTCGAGATCAGCTGCCCGGTGGAATAGAATCCAATTTTTAATGTGCTGTATCCCAGTCGGCACTCCTGGGCGTTTCGTATCTGGGAGGAAATTTCCATGAGCACGAAGATATACCGATACACCAACTCCATAATCTCAACCAGAAACGCCGGCACATGCATCCGCCGCAAAGCCGTAAATAGCTCCGTCATGGTCGTCGTGACAGACAGAAAATACATACAGCTGACTGCTGCCAGACATTGAAAAAATAAGTGCCCGAACTGATCCAGACTGGCAGATGTAATACCAATGTGCCAGTGTCCCAGAGCCAGCGCACACAGCATGTTCTGAGGTGTTCTGGTGATCTGGATCAGAACCATGACACTACCCAGAATAATAAAAGCAAGGGGGATCTTCATCAAGTGAATCACATAGTGCCACCTTGTTTTTCCCACAACAGTCATGGCAAGCAACATACAAATCAGGATCAATACACTTACGAGATATGTCTTGGAAATCAGACACAGCACCAGACTGTAAAGAGACACAAAGATCTTCAGAAAGGGCGACACCTGGCGCAGCGATGAGGCATAAGCGATCTGGTCAATAAGGATTCGTTCCCCGTGGGAATGGAAATGATGATGTACACGCTTCATAAGATCATCCCTTTACACGCTGCTCTCCTGCGGCGTTGTGGCAATGGTATCTTCTTCCTCTTTTTTGGGCTTTTTGCTGATACGTCCCAGCACAAAGCCGCATATTCCGGCACCAATTGCCGCCTGTACACAGAACAGCAGGGATTCGATTTCACCCGAAGGCGGTTCCCAGATAGAATCTATCCAGGTGGAGTAGCCGCCAGTGATCTCATCAATAACACCGGATGCAGCATCGTCTGTGCCGCCAAATTCTGCACTGCCGCCCAACAGTGCCAGAGGGATAGTCACCAGCAGAATAATACCAAAAGTCAGCACCAGATTTCTCACCCAAAGTGCACCACGCATAGGCTTCGCCTCTGTCACAACAGACAACGCTTTCAGTTCCTTTGTGCAATTCTTCTGGATCACGCCATAGACAATGACAGTCAGAACACCCTCTGCAATGGCGATGGGCAGCTGAGTAGGTGCAAATACCATGAGGAATTTTCCCACAGATACCCAGAAGTTATCTCCCGGATATGCCGCAGCCAGCTGAATGGATGTCAGAATATAAGTTGCCATATCCCCCAGCGTTGCCGACAGGAATACTGCCAAGCTCACCGGCGCTTTGCATTTTTTCATCAGGCGAAAAATACCATAGGAGACAAAGGGGCCAAAAATCGCCATGGAAAATGTATTAGCGCCCAGTGTCGTCAATCCGCCGTGGGCAAGCAGAATTGCCTGGAACAGCAGCACAATGATGCCCAGAATGGACATAATGGACGGGCCAAACAGAATTGCACCCAATCCGGTACCTGTCGGATGGGAACAACTTCCGGCAACCGATGGGATTTTCAGAGAGGAAATGATAAATACGAACGCCGCAGACAAAGCGATCAGGAGCTTTACCTTGCCGTCATAGGCAATTTTCTTCTTCAGGCTAATTGCACCTGCTGCCAGGAACGGCAGACATAGTACACCCCAGGCAATGCACCAGCCTGCCGGAAGATAGCCTTCCATAATGTGCATGGCAGATGCGCCGAAGCTGCCGCTGGCTGCCATATCGGACAGCAGCAGACAGACTGCAAGAACAGATACCAGGATCTGACATCCCAGCAAGCCTTTGGTTTTGGTTCGGCATTCTGCTGCACCACTGACCAGGCTATGGATTTTTTTCATGTGAGATCACTCCTCTTTTTATTTACCGGAAAAATAATCCTCTGCATCCGACAGAGTCTTCTCAATATCACGCATGGTATGCGCATTGGAAACAAAAATCGACTCGAACTGGCTGGGGCCAAAATAGCTGCCATGATCCAGCATAAAGTGGAAATATTGCCGGAATGCCGCAATATCTGCCTGTTTTGCGCTGGCATAATCCGTTACCGGTTCTGCGGTGAAATACAAACAGGACAGAGAGCCCACACCGTTGACCGTACATGCAGCATGATGCTGCTGGATGATGTCTGTCAGACCACTGCGCAGACGAGTGGACAAGCTGTCCACCTGCTGATATACCTCCGGATGTGCTTTTAAATATCGCAGCTGTGTGATGCCAGCACGCATTGCCACTGGGTTGCCGCTGAGCGTGCCTGCCTGATATACCGACCCCAACGGTGCTACCAGCTGCATGATATCCCGTCTGCCGCCATAAGCACCTACGGGCATGCCGCCGCCAATGATCTTGCCGTAAGTCACCAGATCTGGTGTAATTCCGAAGTACCCCACAGCACCGTTTGCCAGAAGCCGGAAACCGGTAATGACCTCATCAAAAATCAGCAGTGCACCATACTTGTTACACATCTGGCGCAGTCCCTGCAAAAAGCCTTCTTTGGGTACGACCACGCCCATATTTGCTGCAACTGGTTCCACGATAACACAGGCGATCTCCTCTGGGTATTGTTCAAACAGCTGCTGCACGCTGTCCAGATCGTTGTATACCGCAGAAAGGGTATCTGCCGTACAGCCCCGGGGCACGCCGCTGGAATCGGGAATCCCGGCAGTCATGACACCAGATCCTGCCTTCACCAGCATAGCATCCGCATGACCGTGGTAACAGCCTTCAAATTTCACGATCTTGTCCCGTCCGGTGAAACCCCTTGCGGCACGGATAGCACTCATTACTGCTTCTGTGCCGGAATTCACCATGCGGATCATCTCCACATAGGGCACCATTTCTGTGATAAGCTCTGCCATTTCCACTTCCAAAGCTGTCGCAGCGCCGTAGCTGAGACCATATTGCAGCTGATCCCACACGGCATCCAGTACAAAATCCGGATTGTGTCCTAAGATCATAGGCCCCCAGGAGCCGATATAATCAATATAGGCGTTCCCGTCCTCATCGTACAGATACTGATCCTTTGCACGATGGATAAAACGAGGTGTGCCGCCCACAGACTGAAAGGCACGCACCGGCGAATTGACACCACCCGGCATCAATTCCTTCGCCCGGGAAAATAACTGTTCCGACTCTCTGATCTCCATTATCCGATTCTCCCTTCCTGGATATACTGCGCCAGTTCCATGGCAAAATAAGTAATAAGCAGATCTGCTCCGGCACGATACATACAGACAGCAGACTCACAGATCAGCGCTGTCTCATCCACATAGCCAGCCATTGCCGCCGCTTTTATCATAGCATATTCACCGCTGACACTATAAAGTGCCACTGGCTGGTGAAACCGTTCTTTCAGGGTTTTCAGCACGTCCAGATATGCCATACCCGGCTTTACCATGAGAATATCTGCGCCCTCCTGCACATCCAGTTCTGCTTCCAGGAGTGCTTCTCTGACATTGTGAAAATCCATCTGATAGCTTTTCCGATCGCCGAATGCCGGCGCAGAACCGGCGGCATCCCGGAACGGCCCATAGAATGCCGAGGCATATTTCACAGAATAAGACATAATGGGCGTATTCACAAAGCCGTTTTCGTCCAGCACCTCCCGGATGCGCTTCACTCTGCCGTCCATCATATCCGACGGTGCGACCATATCCGCCCCAGCCTGTACATGAGACAGGGCAGTCTTTGCCAGAACCTCCAGCGTTTTGTCATTGTCCACATTGTGACCGCAGAGAATGCCGCAGTGTCCGTGAGATGTATATTCACACATGCAAACATCTGTGATCACATACAGCTGTGGAAAATTCTCCTTGATATGACGCACCGCCTGCTGAACGATTCCATTTGCATCCCAGGCACTGCTGCCGATCTCATCCTTATGCGCTGGGATTCCGAAGAGAAGCACGCTTTTCACGCCGGAATCCACCACATTCTGAAGCAGTTCATCCACACGGTCAAGACTCCAGCGATACTGCCCAGGCATAGAAGTGATCTCCTCCTTGGTTCCCATGCCCTCCTGCACAAACATGGGGTAAATGAGCGTATCCGCAGAGATCCGTGTCTCTCGTACCATACTGCGGAGCAATGCACCGTTTCTCAAACGGCGTGGACGATTTATCAGATTCATGTCAATTCTTCCTTTCAGTCATATTATGCTTTCAGCTGTGCTGCAAGTTCTTTTGCCAACTGCACAGCGTCTGTCTTTTTTCCACGGATAATACCGCTTTTCGGGAGTTCACCCACACCGTAAAAACCACGCAATATCATGCTATCGCCCTCTGTCACAGCATAACAGCCTATGGGAGAAGAGCAGTCACCGCCCAGTTCCCGGGATAATAACCGTTCCGTCCGTGCACACAAAGCTGCATCCGGGTCATTCAGCTTTTCCAGAATCCAGGCATATTCTCCGGCTCGTCCCTGGACAGCCATAACGCCCTGTCCAGCTGCCGGAATCATTTCCTCTGGAGTGAAGCGATAGGAGATCCGATGTGCCAGCCCCAGCCGGGTCAGTCCGGCTTCCGCTAAAATCAATGTACTGTATTCGCCCCGATCCAACTTTTCCAGCCGAGTCAGCACATTGCCGCGCACTGGTTTGATCTCCAGTTCAGGATAGAGCTTGTGAAATTGCAGCGTCCGTCTGGCGCTGGCGCATCCCACTGGCAGAGCCGGATCCGGTTCTGAGACACCCTGAGGCAGAACCAACACATCCCCCGGCGTTTCTCTCGCAGAATAAGCGCCTACAGGTATTGCCGAATCTTCCTCCACCGGTACATCCTTCAGGCTATGCACACACAAATCTACCCGATGCTCCCGCAAAGCAGCATCCAGTTCTTTTAGAAACAATCCCTTTCCGCCGATCTTGTCCAATGTCTTGTCCAGCACCTGATCGCCGGTGGTAGTCATGGTCACCAGTTCCAGTGTCACATCTGGTGCGATCTGCCGGATCTGCGCCATAATGAGTTCACTCTGTATGACTGCCAACCGACTGGCACGGCTGCCAATACGTATGATATTCTTGCCCATATTCCAGTCCCTCTATTTCTCCAACGACCGTGCCCGGTCATGTACTTTTTCACAGCAATTGCGTATCAGATCCGGCGTCACTTCCGGCTTGATGCCGCCCAGGATCATGTCAATGGTCTTCTCCGTCACCAGACGGACGATCTCTTCCAGTTCGTCATTTCCCCGATAGGCGTCCAAGGTTGTACTGTGCATGAGCCGATCAGCAGACAAAGTTTTCAGCTGGCGGATATAGGGCACAGAATCCCGATAATTGCGCCACATGCGGAATTCCTCTGCATATCGCCTTGCCGTCTGGTGCAGTGCCTCCATAGATGCCGCATCTGGCTCTGTGCCGTTTTTGAAATCGTCCATATTCCGGCACTCCACCCCTGGCACCTGTTTACATGATTCCTCCACATCTCTTGGCAATGCCAGATCCATGATCCACGCCGGTTTTTTCTCCAGTGCTTCCAGCTGTTCTTCTGTAATGGTATAATGAGGACTGCGTGTGGCACTGAGTACGATATCTGCACCGTCAATTCTTGAAAAACGTTCCTCATAAGGAATTGGCGTTGTGCCAAAGGGAACAATGGATTCCCCATGATGATAGGTGCGCAAGGTCACGTACACCCGACATCCACGCTTCACAAGCAGTTCCGCTGCAAGCCGTCCCATTTTACCGTTGCCCACTACCACACACACCTTATCGGTGAGATCGCCGCAGTTCTGCTCTAACATCTGTACTGCGCTATAGGAAATAGAAAGAGGCACAGCCGTTACGCTGACATTGGTCTGAGCATATTTCCCAGCGGAAACGGCAGTACGGAACAAGGTATCCAATGCCGCATCTGCTGCATGACAGCTCCGTGCCAATGCAATTGCCTGTCCCACCTGGGTAACGATCTGCTCCTCGTGCAGAATCTGGGAGTGCAGTCCACAGGCTACTTCCATGAGATACAGCACTGCCTCAGATTCCTTTTTCCGAAAAAAACGTTCCCGCATTTCCGTTTCATCCACTTCGGCTGCATCCAAAAGCAATTGTTCCGGACAGACCGTACAGTCCGGTTCGATGGAAAGGTACAGTTCCGTCCGGTTGCAAGTCGCCATAAGCACACAGCCCTGCACACCATCCATCGCCTGCACCCTGGTCATGAACGCTTTCGCATTCTTCTCAGAAAAGGAAAACCGTTCCCGCAGTGCAATAGGGGTCGTCCGATAATCCAGTCCAGCCATGATAAGCGGCATATGATCACTTCCTTTTCTCATATTTCAAACGCAAAGGCACCGTCCTTGTCACCTGACAGCAAAACGGTACACAGTGCGGAATCTTCCAGTCAAAATAAGGCGTATGAGATGCCTCCAGTTCCGACAGCACCGCCATGCAAGTGCCGCCGTGGACAACCACCGCCGCTGTCTCAAAGGAATGACTAAGCACCAGTTCCTCCAGCGCCCGGCAGCACCGTTCGATAAACGCCTCCCGGGATTCTCCTCCCGGAAAAGGCAGCGTACCGCCGCTGTCGATCCAAGCCTGGTATGCCGGATCGCCGGACAATTCCTGATAATTTTTTCCCTCAAACTGTCCGAAATCGCATTCCGCCAGGTCCGGGTGAAGGATCTGCGGCTGACCGGGGAATAAGATCTCAGCCGTTTCCCGGCACCGCCGCATAGGACTTGCAAAAACCACGTCCGGAACCATGTCCGAAAGCAACGCTGCTTGTTCCTGTACCAGCTGTATCCCAGCCGGACAAAGGCATTCGTCTGTACGTCGTCCCACATAGCAGTGTTCCAGATTCCCGGCAGTCATGCCGTGCCGGATCAGCATCAGCTGCATAAACATTCACCTCTGCCTGATACAAAAAATCCCATGTCTCATCTGCGAGAACATGGGATAACTGATTTTTGCGTACCAAAAGAAAGCCTTTGCAGAATCCTGCAAAGCGCACCTTTACGCCAAAATAGTACACTCTATTCTCGTAGAATCGCAATGCAGACCGGTCTCCCGACTTTCGGATCATCACGGAAATACGCCTTCCCGACATGATATCAGTGGCATCTGTATTTCAACTCCCCGGTATACGGTAGCGGAACTGTGCGGGATTCTCACCCGGCTTCCCTGTTATCTGCTGCGGACTATCCTGTCACCTATTTAGGAGCCTGTTTCGTATCTTTTTTCACGCATCTTTTTGGCAAGTTTTGTTGTTTTCCGCGTTAAAAAATCTTGCCGGGCGAAAGCCCGCCTGCAAATTTCCGCCTTGAAATCAACGAAAATTCACTCAAAAATCTACGCAGAAAAAGTTACGAAACACGCTCTAAGGAAACGCCGTCATTCCTTTCATGACGGATTTTCTCTTTTTTCTACTATACCACATATTTTATAATTTTGCAAGTACCAATTTTGAAAAAATTATAGGTGACAATATGGTTGTCCTGGATTATCACTTAATATTCAGCCGTGCGCCGTCCAGGAAGGAAATGCTTCTGGAGTGACGATGGATGCCCTGCTGGTGTTCCCGGTACATCAAAAGCCGTTCCAGTCCGAAACCGATTCCTACCCAGGTACAGTTGATTTTCCAGGCGGCATCCAGCGGATGGGGTCCCATGGAAGTGGATGCCAGTTCCAGTCCGTCTGCACCCACAAAATCCAGCCCGTCACCGTAAACCACGGAATTTTCCGCCTCTGTTGCATAGTCCATGATTCCGGCGGCATCCAGCACCAGCCGTCCCAGTTCCTCTAGACGCTTGCCACGCTCCTCCATGGGTGTGCCCCACTCCACCAGATTCAGCATAGTGAACTCTTTCAAATGAGACTTTCCCTCCGATTCCTTCCGGAAACAGCTGCCGATCTCAAAGACACGCAGCGGCAGCTTTGCCACATTCATCAGATCTTTGGACACGCTGTACAAATTAGGCGCCAGCATGGGACGCAGGCAGCTTTTGGAATCCAGCCAGAACACCTGTTCATTCAGAGGATGCGTTCCGTCAATGGTCATGCGGTCGAGAAATTTCCGGGATATGATGGTGGGCGTCGTCACCTGCGTAAAACCGTTTGCGCAGAGCGTCTGTGCCAGTTGAAATTGCAGCTGGCATAACGCAGGCTGATGGGTCTCTGTCAGGAGCCGGTTCAGGATCTGCCGGTTCTTTGCTACAAGCCCTTTTTCCCTTTGCTTGAAATATTTTTCCCGATCAGCGATCGTCTCAAAGTCTCCGGGCAGTTCCTCTGCCGAAAGTCCCAGCTCTGTCAGCCGGTTTTTCTGCGATTCGGTCAATCCAGTCATGATACCCATCTCCCTTATTTCAACGCTTTTTTGGAATCCGTAAATATGGTGGAAGAATATTTCTCCAGCTTCCACTGGGGAATCTTACACTTTTTGCAGGGCACCTTGCACCAGCGATTCCGCAGCCAACGTGCGCTCCGGCTGTTTTTGGAATCCCAACAGGTGAACTGTTCGCCGCAGTGGGTGGTAATTATCAGCATATTGCCCTGATACTGAATATCCTTTACGCCGTGCAGTACGCCCGACCGGGACGGCCAGAGCTTTACTTTTCCCACCAACTGGGACAGCCGCTGCTTTTTGTAGATAAAACGCCGGGGCGCCGGCTTGATGTTTTTCATCATCTGTTCCATTTTTCCCATGGCCTTATCCCTCCATTTGCCGGATGCAGTCGTAATACATGGTAATCGTCCCAAGCTCCAGAGGATTATGGATCAGAGTCACCTTTTCTGCCGCCTCGGAGGTAAGACTCAAAGGCATTCCCGGCACGGAAAATACTGTTCCCTCTGTCACATCCTCCGCTGAGATCCAACCGCCGTTGGGCGTAGCGTCGAGGATATAGCCATATTGTTTCAGATCCGGCGCATCACACAGCACAGTGGCATGGGCACATTTTTCCGCCGCAGCCTTTGCCTTTTCCAGCAAAGGGTCATACAGCACCACCTGCGCCCCGGCATCGTCCAGCCATTTCGCCGCCGCACTGCCCACCGGACCGGCACCCAGTACCAGCACTTTTTTTTCGGCGCAGGAAACTGCACCATCCAGTGCCGCCGCAAAGGCAATTCCCGTGGCAAAGCCGTTGTCGGACTGCCATGCACCGCCGGTGGAAAATGCCGCATAAACATCATCATCCGCCAGGAATATCACTTCTGCTCCGGCAGCATATGCCTCCTGCAATCCGGCAACATCTGTTTTTCCGGTAACAAAGGCATCCGCACCAATATGCTGTAAAATGGCACAGACCGATTCGGAAAATCTGCTGATCACACCCAGACCGCTTGTCACGGGGATCACTGCCGTCTTTTTCACCGGAGACTGTTCCGGGATATGCAGTCCATGACAAGCCGCCTGTGCCATGGTCATACCGGTCTGCTTCTGAAACTCAGCGTCATACGCCTGCATGGAGGTTGGAATATGCGAAATGTCTGTTGGGATCAATCTTGACATGATAATACTTCCTTTCCGTCTGTCTGCATGTTTCCGTCAGATAGGCATCTTCTATTCTGGGGATACTGTATTCTTTCTGGATACGCCGGAGCACCCTCTGCATTTTCTGTCGGACTTCTTCGGTGGTCTTACCGTAGAGAATGACGATTGCCCGGAACCTGCCGCCGCAGTCCGGCGTGAAATCGGTCATGGCTTCCTCTGCACCGAAAAATCCGGTCATATGGCGCAGAGGCGGACAATCTGACATAATATGTTCACCCAGCACCCGGATTGCACTGGGTGAGACCTGTATCTGCTGATACCAGCAAATTTGCTTCGGCACAGGCTGTACATCGTAGGATTGCCCTACTCCATGGCGCACCAGCCACTCTACCATATTAAAACCGCTGGCATGATAGACCGCAATGGGCGTCTGACTGGGCAGCCGTGCATCTATTTCCAATAGCTTCAGTTTACCATGATGACTGATCACTTCAATATCAAAAATACCGTTCATATGCAGCGCTGCTGCCAGCTTTTCTGCCATATCATACAATTGCTGTGCCTCACATGCAGTCACCTTTGCCGGCGCAATGATCCGGCTGCAGTCATAGCCGCTGTCCATGCACACTTCTGTGATCATAGGACAGCAGATCTCACCGTTCATGGAGAGTACCTCCAGAGAAAATGATCTTCCTTCCAGGTACTGCTGTATCACCGCATTTCCCTTTGCCCTGGCAAGATATGAATCCACCTCAGACTGTGAATCCGCACGCTGTACTGCTGCGCTGCCGCTTTGATCGTCTGGCTTCAGGATGACAGGAAATCCGCACGCCGGATACGATTCCGGCAGAGACAATCCCAACTGCTGAAACATTGCATTGGAACGCCTTTTGGAAGAAGAAACAGCATATGCGGCTGTATCGAATATCACAGGAGTTTCCGTCTGTCTGCCGTATCTCTCCAACGTCCGGCATACTTCCAGATCTTCAATGACCGGCAGAACTGCATCATTTTCCCGGAACAGAGACAGCATGATCTCATCGTCATAAACATCTGCCTGCACAAACCGATCAGCCAGACCGCTGCCACAGGCATCCGCCCGATGATCCACTGCCGTTACATAAAAGCCTGCTTGTTTTGCCAGATAAATGGCTTCTGTGCCCTGCAATTTACATCCCACTACCAACAGTTTCATTTCCGTATCCCCCTCAGCCAGGTCTGATATTGTTCAGTCGTTGCCGGCTGCAATCCGCACGCCTGAATCGTATCCTGCACACCTGCCACGGTTCGGTATCCCTCGTCAATATCCTGACTGGCATGTGCCACGCCAGCATAGCCCTCCCGGGGCGGAATAATTGACGTGATCACATTGGCACCAGCCATAAGCCGGGATTCCAGACCGTTCAGACCATCCACGTCCAGTGATGCCGGTATCAAACGATTCGGGAACAGCAGCCGCATCACTGCAATGTTCAACAACTCATCGGAAAATTCCGATTGCCGCCGTGCCATCATAGGTGTGCCTTCCTGAGGAACAAAAGTCATGGTACGCACCTGCATGGCACCCATGTGTTCCATTTCCCGGAATGAATGGATCCGATCAGAAACTGTTTCGCCGACACCGGTGAGCAGCCCCTCCTCTATACACATTCCCAGAGATCTTGCCACTGTCTTGCAGTGCATTCGCACTTCATAGGATTGATCCGCACGAAGTGTCTGAAACAATTCAGGATTGTGTATCTCCTGATACAAAGCGTACCAATCCGCACCGGCTTCAGCAAGCTGGCGGATACATTCATCAGAAACAACACCCGGTGAGACCATGACCGCCAGACCAGTCTCTTGTTTTACCATGCGCACCAGTTCTGCCAGCCGTTCCGGGTGGTCGGTATAATACGGATCTTCACCCATGGTCAGATCAATGAGATGCACACCGGAATTCCCCAACTGCACCGCTGTCTCAACGATCTCCTCCGGGGATTTGCGATAACGGGGCGGATGGCTGTTTTCTCTGCGAAAATAACAAAAATTGCAGTTGTTCCGGCAATATGTGCTGAAATAGACAAAACCATATAAAAACACATTATTACCGAAATGCGCAGTACGTGCATGCCTTGCCGCCGCAAAAACGGCGTCCCGGTCTGATCCCTGTGCGGACAGCAGTTCTGCAATTTCCATGTCGGTCAGCGTATGCGTTCCATTTTCGTATTGATTCAATATGGTTTCTATCATGGTTTTGTTCCTCTTTTCTTATGAATACCTGTCCGTTATGCAGTACACAGGCTCATGAATTTGCAAAATGATCCTTTTTATGGGGAATCCACATAGCATCGGAGAACATCATCTGGAATTCTGCATCCATGGCGGTCTCCACAAAGACCACGTGTTCCGCAAGCCATTGCGCTTCCTGCCGCTTTTCCACATTCAGGAGAGCATATCGTGCACCGACGCCGGCTGCATTGCCCGACACAGAAATCTGCTCCGCAGGACAATCCGGAAACATTCCCAGCTGCAATGCAGAATGTCGGTCAATATAACTGCCAAAGGCTCCGGCGAGAGTCACTGCGGAGATCTGCGTTGAACCGCACTGCTGCATGAGTGCCTTTGCACCGGCATAGAGCGCCGCTTTTGCCAGCTGTACAGCACGGACATCCTTCGCCGTGACCACAATGTCATGCTCCAGGGGAGACCGAGCAAAATACAGTACATATTCCGGTTTTCCCTTTGCGTCCATCCGGATGCGTTCTGATTGCAGCGTTTTGGAAAATCTGCCGCTCGGTTCCAAGATCCCGGTATGTGCCATCTGGGCAACTGCATCCAGTATCCCCGAACCACAAATGCCCTGGGGAATCGTCTGATCCCCGATTAGACGTAATGTCGGCTCCAGGGTTTCCGGGTCAATGGTCACTCGTTCAATCGCACCGTCTGCTGCACGCATACCGCACTGAATGTGAGCACCTTCCAGTGCCGGACCTGTAGCGCAAGATGTGACATAGAGATGTTCTTGGTTTCCGAGGCAGATCTCGCTGTTTGTACCAATATCAATGACCAGTTGCATTTCCTCCTGCTGATGGGGTTCCTCTGCAATCAGTACCGCCACATGGTCTGCCCCCACGAAGCCTGCCGCCAACGGCAGCATATGCACATTGGCGCCAGCCATGCCAACAAGTCCGATTTCCTTTGCCGGTACATCTATGGCCGCATTGGAAACCGCTGCAAAAGGCGATGCGCCCAGAGAATCCGGTGGAATTGCCAGTGCAATATGGTGCATTACCGGATTGCACACCAGCACAAATTCCCCGATCTGTTCCGGGGAGATACCTTGTTTCTCTGCCATTTCTCCGGTCAACTTGTTCAGTCCGTCCATGAGGATCTCATGCAGCTGTTCCAAACTCTTTTCTTGCAGCATACAATGGGAAACACGTGCCAACACATCATCTCCGAACCGCACCTGGGGATTCATCATAGAGGCGACCTGTACCGTCTCACCGGTATTACAGTCACACAAATATGCGGCAATGGTCGTTGTTCCGATGTCAATTGCCACGCCGTAGCATCCGTCCTCTGTCCCTGGCTGAACACCAATGATCCTCTTATTCTGCCACACTGTAACACTGACACGCCAGTGTCCTTTTTGCAGTACACGCGGCAGCTGCCGCAGCACGGCAAGATCCAGTTCCAGCGTTTCCGACAGTGCCGGAAAAACTGCATGAAGGGTATCGCAAAGCCGGCTGGCATCATCTCGGTGATCCTCCAGCGTTGCTTTGGGCAGCGTCACGCAATAGGTATGCACCGCCGGGTGAAGCGGAATCGCTTTTGATTTTCCGTCAGAAAGCACCACCTGCTGTGCCAGACGGCTTTTCTGCGGCACTTCGATCACAAGATCACCTCTGGGACAGGTCATACAGGCCAGCCGGACGCCTTCCTGCCGTTCCGTTTCAGAAAGCAGCCTGTATTCTTCTGCGGTCATTTCCGTCAGATGTGTTTCGTCACTGTGGATACCGTATCCCTCAAATGTACCGAAAATAACCCTGAGTTTACATTTTCCGCAGGCTCCGGCACCGCCGCAGGCAGCATCTATCCCAACGCCTGCACGCTGAGCGATCTGAAGCAGCGTTTCCTCCGAAGAAGCATCTACACACTGCACGCCAAAGGGCTGAAAAATGATCTTATTCCCCATTTTCTTCACCTCTTCCTTATGAAAAAAGGAGAAGCATCCCCTGACACTTCTCCTTTCGTCATGATAATACCTGACGATGCTTGCTGTTTCTTGGCGAAGAGTCCCGGTGTTGCACCCGGCTGTACGGATTTAGAGTCCATATAATCACTTCGATTCACCCTCCGCATGAACGAAATGAGACTGCCGGCAATGTACTTTATGACTCCCATACTTCCCTGAGCAGGCAAGCCCTCAGGCACAAAGCTGCTGTTCTCATTTCGTTATTTAAGCGTATCCCATGTTATCAAATTCCCTACTTCCCTGAGCAGGCAAATTCGATCACAGGAGCACTGTATTCATGCAAGCGTCAGTTATTTGTTCCAGTAGGTCAGACCCAGATCGGTCAGGATCTTGACTGCCTCGTCATACACCTGAATGTACTCGTCGGTCGGTACGAGCTTTACGACATCGTAGCATTCCGGGAAAGTCTTGCCTTCCGGAGCCGTCTTATAGTCCTTCTCGTACATTGCAACCAGCTTGTCCAGCAGAACATTCACCTCGTGCAGATCCATACCGGCAACGGCATGTGCTGCCTCACCCATCATTCTGGCTTCCATTGCGGTAAACTGGTCAGTGAATACGCCCTTTCTGGACGCAACACCGGACAGGATCTCACGGCCGCTGATGGTGTCGGTGATCGCCTGTGCTGCAGTTTCCAGCAGGCACATTACGGTACACGGACCAGCCAATGTGTAGTACTGGTTACCTAGGATCAGGTGTGTGTTCGCCTCAATTGCTCTTGCTGCGTGACCGGCAACTGCAAGTGCTTCTCTTGCAGTGGTAATGCCCCAGCGGACATGTACCGGGCCGTCCAGATGCCAGGAACCCTGCATCATGACAAAAGAGTTCAGAGTTGTTGCAACATCGACAATGGTGGTCTCTTCCAGGCCGCCGGAATAGCCGCCATAGATCGGCATCTGCTCGACCATGACACAAGCACCTTCCATTGCATAATGCGCACCTACACAAAGAGCACTAACGTCGATTTTCAGCTCGTTCAGCTGGGAAACTTCGTGGGAGTCATTGGTTCTCATGCCGCCCGGGAAGTCTGCTTCAATTACACCAGCTGCGCTGAGAGAAGTTTCGTTCCCCTACAATCCCATGCCGCTGCGGCCGGCTCTCATCTGTGCTTCACGTACCTGCAGAGCCTCGGAACGAACTGCCATCAGTTCCCACGGTGAACCCGGAACCGGATCCTTACCCATTACGGTCTGCATAACGCCGTCAACGATGGTATCCACGATGGGTTCCTGTGCATATGCCTGGTGGATCGGCAGGAACAGCTGTTCCGAACACGGAGAACCAGTCGGACCGCCTTGGATGACAGGCGCCTTTGCACTGTCATAGGAACGAGGTACTACCTGGATCGCCTCCTGACCTTCGCCGTACTGGAAATGATCCGGTGCAGATGCAATCGCATGCAGGATCTCATCCCTGGTATACTTGATGACTCTGCCGGTATCAATGCAGTATACACCGCAGGTCTCCAGCATTTCCAGACCAGCCTGAAACAGATTGTTGATCAGTTCCTTATCTTCCGGAACGATCACGGACTTGTCCATTTTGATGTTGTACTTTTTCTTCAGAGCACGGGCAGTCTGTGGGATAACTTTAAAGTCCCACTCCTTCTCGTCCATCTTCGGACCGTTTTTTGCACGGTCATACACATCGAAAACAGTGACATTTTTTCCAACTGCATTCATGTTTCCTTATGCTCCCTTCTTCTTTGCGATCAGTTCTTTGGCAACAGTAACAGCGTCAGTTGCAGTCTCGGAATAACCGTCTGCACCGATCTGCTCACACCAGCTCTCCGAAACCGGAGCGCCGCCGAACATACAAATGTAGTCATCACGCACACCGTCTTCCTTCAGCAGGTTGATGATATCTCTCTGTGCCGGCATTGTGGTGGTCATCAGTGCAGAGCCTACGATCAGATCTGCGCCGATCTCCTTTGCCTTTGCAACAACGTCCTCCACCGGAACATCTCTGCCCATGTCAACCACTTCGAAATTGTTCGCAGAAAGCATGGTCTTTACGATGTTTTTGCCGATATCATGAATATCACCCTGAACGGTGTGAATGACAACCTTACCGGCAGAGCTGCAATTTTTCTGCTCATCGCTCATGCCGCTTGTCAGAATGGTAACTGCTGCGTCAAATGCTTCAGAAGCCATCAGCAGTTCCGGAACGAAAGCCTCGCCTTCGTCGAACAGGTCGCTCATGACCTGCATACCAGCGGACAGACCGCCGGAGATGCAATCCAGCGGATCCAGACCAGCTTCCAGCGCTGCATTAGCAGCTTCTGTTGCCATGTCCTCATCCATCTCAACGATCGCATTCTTGAGCTTTTCATAAATTTCTTCTTTGCTCATTGTAAGAACCTCCTCAAATCATCATTTTGATATCCAAAGTGAACCGGTGCTGTTCCCTTTTGATGTCTCTATTATAGCAAACCCCGTCATGGGTGACAACGTTTTCTCGGTACATTCCTTATTTTTGACGAAACCGACATCTGTTTCTGTCATTTTTCACAGACAGACAATTTCATGCACTGGTGCGGTTCTGCCGGAGCAAGGCATCCTCTGTCTCTTCCGCAGCATCGTCCGCCTCCAGCTGTTCCCGATAGCACGCATCAATACCATAACAAACCAACCGGAGATACAGCTGTTCCTCCTTCTGGGAAAGGTCGGATTCCAGCATTTTCTTGATCTTATCCAGCCGGTAGATCAGAGAGCTGCGGTGCAGGAAAAGCTCCGCCGTTGTCTCGGAAATGTTCAGGTTGTTGCGGATATAACAGCGGAGTATCTTATAGTTCTCAAAGTGATTCTCCGCATCTGTCTCCAAAAATGTCTGCATTTCCCGGGTGAGCAGCACCCTCAGGGGCAGCGATCCGAGACCATGCTGTAAAATATAGGAGAGCCGGCATTTCTCAAAGAAGAACACACCCATCTGCCGTTTCTGTTCTGTGCAGAATTGCAGCGCCGCCTCCGCCTGGCGGAAATAATCGCACAAAAATGCGGCATTTTCAAAGGGTGTGCTCAGTCCGGCAGAAACGCCGTAATCTGTTCCAAGCTTCTCCAGATATACACGCCATTGCTCCTGATCCAGTTCCATCTGCTCCAGATTACAAAACACATAGACATTGTCGTTATGCCGGATGGTCACCAAACCGTTAGCGTGGTGTTCCATGTAGCCGCACAGATAATTGGCAACATGCTGTTTCGCCTGGCGGTCACGTATCCGAAGAGCACAGCACTGATATGTATCTTCCATTTTCCAGTGCATCGCATTCAGTGCAGAGTGCAGTTCAAAGACATTGACCTGTCCAGTATGAAGTGACTCAGTCAGACAACCTTTCAGGTTCTGGAATGCAGCATTCCGGAAATTGGGCGATATCTGCATGTATTTTCGGATATACTGTTCCATCATGCAGAGCCGTGTATAATCCGCATCGGTAAAGGGTCGGGCCGTATCGTCAATACAGACATACCCTAGCACCTGCTGGTGGGATTCGATGGTCATTCGCAGAGTACTGATCTTGTTGTCGAAAGTGATATTGAAGTGCACATTTTCGCTCCGCTGTGCGGAAACAGTTCCCGAAAGCAGGCTGACGATGCGAGGTTCTCTGAGATATCCGTTTTCATCCTGTACCTTTTGAGAGAATGGATGAAGTCTGGACTCTCCTGCTGCGATGACCTTGAAATCGCTTGCTGCAATCAGCATGGGATTTTCGAAAAAAGGCACCGCTGTCTGACAGAGTTCCCCTGCACTGCCGCCCTGAAGCAGGATCCGGTTCATTTCCTCTTCCCAGCGTCCGTAGAGATCGATTTGTTCCAGAATGGTCTCATAAATCTTTCCCAGACCGCAGTCACTTCTGACACAGATCACATCGTGACATGTCTCTTTTAGTATCTCCGGTTTCAGATGTCCTAGGATCACAAAGGTACTTCTGACATTCTGACAGTCCCAGGGAAATTCCTTGGGGTTTACCACCAGATAAACCGCATCCGACTTGACTCGCAGCAGCGGATTGTAAATGGTAGCGTATTTTATGGGATACTGATATTTGCTGCTTGTGATTTTTCCGGCAATCCGATCCGGAAACAATTCCTTGAGAATATAGCTATTTACAGCCATAAAATCGCCTCCTATAACATCAAAAACGACAGCGCATCGGTCTGCACATCGCCATTGATGTACAAGTCCGGCACACTGCCGTTTTTTCTTCCTATAAGCTTTCAGAATTCGATCCCTTTTCTGGCTCCCATGCCATGATCAAGCAGCTGTTGGATATCAGCAAGCTGCTTCGATAAGCTCGAAATTATTCTCTGACAAAATCTCCATGAAATACAAAGCCTGTTTATTTGTCATTCAGGTACATGCGCCCTGCCTTGCAATAATTGCATGTTTTCCCGTGTCCCAGACAATGAGCACAGTCCAGCGCCGGCAGATCTGCCGCAGTCTTTGTCACTAGAAAAAAGCCGACACAGCTTTTTGCCGGCAACATAAATCCGCTGGGCATCAGTGACAGATGGATGCGTTCACAATCCATGAACTGAAAGAATTTCTCCACATCTGCCGCCGGCATTCCGTAAAATCCCGGGCCAAAGGCATCGGAGACAACATACTCCTCTGCTCCGTACTGTTTCCGTATCCAATGCTGCAGCAGATCTCTTGCAGCATCTGCAATTGCCGTACCGCCGATATCATAATATGCCTGCTGGAGCACACGAGAATCCGGCGCCTCAGTATCACCGCAGGTCAGCGCAAAAGTATACAGGGCGATTACATTCTCCAGTGAAACAGTGTCCAGTACCGGACAAACAAAAATCTGATCAGCAATGCGGATCTCTCTGCCAGAAATACAGGAAGCATCGTAAGAAGAGACCAGCGTATAGATCACAGACTGCTCCAGCACATTTTTCAGACACTGCATGGCATATGCCTTTTTCTTCTGCAAAGCCGCCTTGTCCTTATGCAGTCCGCACATGTGAATGAAATAATCTTCAATCAGCACATTTCCGAGTAAACTGTCCCATGCGACCACCTGGTTCTTCATCTGACAGCACCTCCGTTTCTGCATTGCCGTTCTGATACATAAATTATACCGCATTTTCCGGAATTTGAAAAGATACAATTACCGATTGCTTGAACGGTACAATTCCAGATCGTCATTCATACTTTTCAAAATAACATCCGCACACCATGACGATTCTCAGGCAACGGTTTCGGGAGTATCCTGTAATTGTCGAATTATGTTATTTTTTATTTTACAAAAAAGCGATAAAATTGATTCAATCATATTGTATAATAAATCAAAGTCAAAAAGACAAAATTTCACACTATAAAGGTAGGACAACTTAATTTTATTCGGAAAGCAATCCTGATGGGTACAATTTTACAAAAAAATCGTCAAAATTGTACCCATCCAGATATTTCAGCAAGGAGTAATCAGTGTGATTTACATTAATAATGACAATACCAAACCGCTCTATCTGCAAATCTACGAGTCCATCCGACAAAATATTCTTTGCGGTATGCTGCTCAAAAACACGGCGCTGCCGCCAATCCGCACCATGGCAAATGAACTGAAAGTCAGCAAAAATACGGTAGAACATGCTTATCAGCAGCTGCTGGAGGAAGGGCTGATCCGAGCCGTAAAAGGATCCGGATACTATGTGGAGGATCTTGCCAAGATCCTCCTGACTACTACTCCGGAAACTACGCCGGCACAGCTGCCAAAATTGATCCCACCATCCGCTCAGAATCCGATTCGCTATGATTTCCGCTATTCTGTAGGCGATACCCATCTATTTCCCTGGACAAAATGGAAACAATGCGTCTCCAATGCCATTCTAGATGAGGCAACACTGCAATTTTCCAAATACGAGAGCAATAAGGGGTTCTATCCCCTTCGTGCTAATCTATGTACTTTTTTACAGCGAACACGTGGCGTTGTCTGTTCACCGGATCAGATCGTCATCTGCGCCGGGACTCAGTACGGGCTTGAAACGATCTTGAACCTGATTCCCAACAACCGCAAGCGCGTGGCATTTGAAGAGCCGGGTTATATCGGAATGCGCAAGGTATTTTACAACTGCCGCTGCGATGTAAAATCCGTCATGATCCAGGAGGATGGCATTGACGTGGATGATGTTACCAACTCCCCTGTAGATATGGTCTATCTCACGCCTTCCCACCAATTTCCTACCGGTGTCACCACTTCCTTGCAAAAGCGATACCGGCTTCTGGAGTGGGCAAGGCAGAACAACGGCTATATCATTGAAAATGACTATGACAGCGAGTTTTCCTATGGACACCGGATCTTGCCGTCCCTCCAGTCTTTGGATCAAAATGAGCGTGTCATTTACCTAGGAACACTTTCCAAGGCACTGTTTCCCTCCATCCGCTGCGCCTACTATGTGCTGCCGCCATCTCTTATGAAATTGTACGAAAAAAAGTACAAGCACTATAATTCCGCACTGCCCACATTTGTGCAAAAAGCCATTACTGAATTCATCAAGGACGGTCTGCTAGAAAAGCATATCCGTAAAATTTCCAGCATGAATGAGCGGAAATTTCGCCGGTTGATCCAATATTTAGAACAGAATCTCCCAGACCAGGTGCACATGATCTACGATCCAGCTGGTTCTCATCTGTTGCTCCAGGTTGACTGCTGTCAGCAGGAATCCGAATTAATCGCATTTATGAAAGAACGTTCTATTGGCATTCACGGCACAAAAAAGAACTGGGCAGGTACAGAAAGTCCAGACAACGTATTTCTGGTGGGGTTCAGCTCCATTTCAGAGGAGAAAATTGAGAAATATGCCGCTATTCTCACAGTCGCACTTCATGAATATATTGAAACCAAACAGAAAAGCTGAATCGTTTTTCAGCATTTTCATGGAGGAAAAGTCAGCAGAAACATGGAACATATTCGCATTCTATGCTATTTTTAGCATTAATCCCGTTATTTTTTACATTTCAGTTGTGACGAGAAAAAAATATGTTATTATAAAGGTAGTTGCCGGAATTCTGGCGGCGGTTTCCATGGCGACGTGTGTTGCCGGGATGAGTGCAAGTGCAATTGGCGGAAATGTTTCTAAGACGTTTACAGTTGAACCTTACAACGTGACAGCAGCGGTGTATACCTCTACTGCAAGCATCGGAGGTTCTACGTCTAGCAGTAACACTTCTGTTATTAACAGGTATGTGAAAGTTTATGGAACTGATCGTAACGGTTCGACAGTTTCCGACTATGATTATTCCAAAAATGGTACGGCATCGATTATTATTTATCCTGTAACATCATTTACAGGAGGGAACTCTTATCATAGTGCTGACACTACTGGAAATTCCTCTAATTCGGCTCGCATTCATTTTTAATTTTTTAATATACTAAGAGATATTGCTTTGACAAAAAATATTGCTTTTAGTGACAAACATGATAAGCTATTATTTCCTCAAGAGAGCATTGCTAATGATGTGATTTTATGCAATGCTCTCTTAGCAATATAGGAGGATACATTATGAAGAGAAAATATAAAGGTATGATTTTCCTTTTTATGTTTGTTTCAATTTTAATTATGACTTCCTGCGGCGCCGATACCTCTGTTATGCAAAAAGAGGGATATACAAATGGCTATATTTCAATAGGTGATACAACGTTGTGTTATACAGCGCCTGATTCTCAGAAAAACATACTGAATTATGATACGATGGAAACTGGAATTATTTGTAACAAACCAAACTGCAGTCACAGCGATACATCATGTGTGTCTTTCGCTTTAGGAGAATATATGCCGCTTTTTATAGAAAATAAAGCGTATTTTTGGATAGATGATCCGGAATCTATGGAGCCCAATGAAGAGAGCATCCCAGATTTAAAACTGGGGGGCAACGCTATACTCTTATGATGTTTTTGCCAACGAAACGGAAAAAATATTGCATGTGGATGATGTCTCAGTCTCTTTATGCTATGGCATGGTTTTGCATCAGGGGACGCTTTATTTTGTAGGAAATTACAAAGGAAGAACTTACAGTGAAAATGGCATAATATTATCACAGTCCAATTCCGGCGGAAGAATGGGACTTTTTTCAGTGGATTTGCAGAAGCAAGAAGTACATAGTTTCGGTGACATTTACGATCTGGATGCACTCAGCGCCCAGTATAGCGGTGTAAAAAACTCTATCGAAGCCTATATGAAAGGAATTTATGACAATAAAATTTATTTTGAAGTTTCCTATATAGAGGATGATACAGATATGGAAAATCTGAAATATAATTCTTATGTTACCTACTACAACCTAGAAACAAACGAATTCGCCCCTCAGCCAGAAGATTTGTCAAATATCGATTATGTCGAAATTGCTTTTGTGTCCGAAAATTATCTGGTACTTGTCAACGATGAGCATATCTTTACGATATACCAGCAGGGCAGCGATACATCAATAGAGATAGAGGACGAGAATGCCAACATGTATTCCGAAGTGTTTGTGGACAATGATAAACTGTTTTTTGGCGATAAGATCTACGATTTGAAAACAGGTGCATACACTATCAATGAAAAATTGAAAGACAGTGTCATTATTGCCAAATATCAAGGATCGTATATCATGAAACTGCCAGCCAATGAAACCTTTGAAAAGATTGCAGAGGACGAGCTTGTATAAAGGGAAAATTCTACTGCGATAACAGTAATTCTAAATTTTTGAAATTATGGTAACCTCTAAAAACTGCCCCCAAAAGCTGCAGAAAGCAAAACAAGAAAAATCTGCTCCTTACAGAGTGAATTACCGACAACAAATTTCCGATTATTACAATTATTCTCAGCTTATTATCCTCAAACGGGCGCAGTTATCCCACTGCATGTTTTAGCTTTTCATTTCTTTTCAGAAAGGATGATTATTATGAAAAAAGCTTCAAGCCGATTCCTAATGCTTTTGATATGCAGCAGCTTATGGCTTTCTGCCTGCGGCAATACCGAAACTGTACCAAAAGACAAATACAGCATACAGACACCAGCCGAATTTGTTTCCGAATATGACTACGATATATATGATAATGGTTTATTGTATCACGATGGAGACAGTCTTTGTTTTCTGGATTATCAGACGATGCAAGGCGTTCCCATCTGCAACAAACCCAACTGTCAGCATCGGGATTCCTCTTGCGTTTCCAGACTTTGTACAGGGGGAGGTTCTTTTGAACCTATCGTCTATCAGGATTATGTCTATTTCTTTTCTGCTGCGGAGGAGATTGTGGATGCTGAGGATGGAAAAAGTCAAACCTTCCAGATTCATACGAAGTGTATGCGTGCCAATCTGCACGATGGAGAAGTGGAGACTTTTGCCGAGTTTGAGGGACTGAATCCCACGGACTATATGAAATCGGTGGTGGCAGACAATATGTTATATTTTATTGGCAGCGATGGGAATCCGGTTCAAAAAGAAAATGGCAGTTGGAGCTATCGCAGCAATGGCGGAAAACAATATTTGTGCAGCCTGAATCTGGACAATGGTTCTTTTCAGCAGATCGGGCATATCAACGATTCCTCTTATGCGAAAAATAACACGATCATAGAGGGAAATAGTGTGAGCACCATATATGATACAGTCGAAATAGATGGGATCTATCAGGGCAAGATCTATATGCACTATCGGTATGTGGAGGATCAGCAGACATTGATAGAGGCATGTGAAACATATGGCGAAGATTTGGAAAAGCTGTATGATGAGGCATATGTGCCATGGGTCATTGTGAATCAGTGCTATAACTTGGAAACAGGAGAACTGACTGCATCTGATCTACCGTATGCCAAAGTAATTGCTGAGAATACGTATGTGTATTGGGATCAGGAAAAAGAACAGTATGTCATTCGAAAAGCGGATAATACAGAAGTGCCTGCAGTGGGATTACAGAAAGCGTATCAGCTTTATCTGGTCAACCAAAAGCTCTGGAGCTGTATTGAGAATGAATTCTATACGGCGCAGTGCTTCGACATTGCATCGGAACATCTGTACGCCATGCAGACAACAGCGGATGGTCAGCGGATTGTTATGGACTATGTGGATGGAAACTATATTGTAGAAGAAACGGAAACAAGAGGCGTAACATTTTCTGAGATGCCGGAAAAATCGCTAATAGGAGATTAACTATCATGTCTAAGTTCGAACTCCAAGCCCTAAACAAACACTACGGCAAAAAGCACGCCCTGAAAAATTTCTCCTTCACCTTTCAAAACGGCGTATACGGATTATTAGGTCCCAACGATGCCGGGAAAGCCACCCTGATGCATCTCTTTTTTATATAGAAAATAGGATACAAGCTATTTATGAAAAACACTATGAAACCGAATGCCGAAAATCCGTGCCTATATTATCAAAGTAATACGATATGCCTATGGCGTATTTTTTGCAGGAGACAATCATATGAAGCATATCTGTAAGCAGTTTCTTCCCCTTGCACTGGTCTTGTTCTTTTGTTCCTGCGGAAATTCAAGTGCAGGAACAAGCACAATGATCCAGGATTATTCGAATTGTCACTATGATATGGTCTCAAATACCTATCAAAACGGTGCAATATACGTTTCATCTGGCGAAAGCAATGCCGCTTACTTTCTTGATTACAAATCCCTGCAAGCTGTTCCATTATGCAATAAACCCAATTGTTCCCACAGTAATTCGTCTTGCTTGGCACATCAATGTGTCGCAAAAAGCCTGTTACCTATTGTCTATCAAAATGATTTGTATTGGTTTGAAACGACTTCTCAAATTGTCGATGCAGATGATGGAAAAAGTACAGATTATGTGTTCCATACGATCTGTTATCGTGCTGACCTGACAACAGGCGAACGTGAAAAATTTGTGGAAATTCCAGATGTTAGCATGAAGGATGCGATAGAAATGGTAGTTGCGGATGATGTGCTATATATTATTGGTTGTGATCAAGCGTATCAAGAAGATGACGGTTCATGGTCAGAACTCAGTCGTTGTGGTAATCAATATTTATACGCAATCAATCTGACCAGTGCCGAGGTAAAAAACTATGGTTTGATCAACGATGCACCGACTGCACATTATAGTTGGACATTGAACGGTGCGATGGAATTTAGTGTGATGCTGACTGGCATTTATCAAGATAAACTCTATATGTCCTATCGCTATGTGGATCATCCGGAGGATATCATCAATTATGTCAATGCCAGTGATCCAGATAATCCGGATTGGACAGATAACATCACAATAATCCCATGGCATCGTGTGAACAAGTGTCTGAACCTGGAAACTGGAGAAATGGAAGTCAGTGATCTTCCCGCTGCGGATTTGATTCAGAATGATGGATATGTGTATATAGAAGATGGTAACTATTATTTCATGGATACAGATGGCAATGTGACTCAATGCTCTGGTATGTCTTGGAATGGGCTATCCGAAATTACTTTTGTAGGAGGGAAATCCTGGAAAGGCTCCCAAAATGTCTGCTTCGACCCGGAAACCGGTGAGGATATTCCACTGGCAGAAGAATATCAAGGCAAAAATATTATCGTTTTGGATATGTACGAAGGAAATTACATCATTCAGTATTATGATGAGAACTTTGCATATCAGTTTGAATCTGTCCCTGAAGAAGAATTGCTCACCACCTGACAAAAAACAAGTTCCACTCGAAAGGAGACTCATCCATGCCCACTCTAAAACTCCAAACCCTGAACAAACACTACGGCAAAAAGCACGCCCTGAAAAGCTTCTCTTTTACTTTTCAAAACGGCGTGTACGGATTATTAGGTCCAAACGGCGCCGGGAAATCCACCCTGATGCATCTCATCTTATTTACATAGAAAATAGAATACAAGCTCTGCGCACCGTTTTCAATCTTGAACTCCGTGAATATGTCCGGCAAATCGCTTTTGCGATTTGTGAAAGGCACTATGAAACCGAACGCTGGAAATCTGTGTCTATATCAATAGGCAGCATATTTCATCACAGAAAGGAGTTTTTCAGATGAAACGACAGATTTTCACTGGAATCACGGCAGCCGCACTCTGCTTGACAGGCTGCGGCACATCGGAGAAAGAAAGCGGCTATATACGTAACAAGGAAACCGCTTATTACGATATGTCTTATAATGTCTATGATAATGGACTCATTTATCAGGTGAATTATGATCAGGC
Source organism: Ruminococcus sp. (assembly GCF_019417665.1). GTDB lineage: Bacteria > Bacillota > Clostridia > Oscillospirales > Ruminococcaceae > Ruminococcus_C. The sequence goes on along the minus strand of NZ_DXUU01000005.1, from coordinate 65,029 downwards.
ATATTTTCTTGACTACGAAACCATGAGCAGTATACCGCTATGCAATAAGCCCAACTGCACCCACAGCAGTGCTTCTTGTATTTCAAATCTTTGCCTTAGTTCTTCGCCAATGACGTTTGTCTATCAGGATTATGTGTACTGGTTTACTTCAGATTCACAAATCGTGGATTCTGAGGATGGCAAAACACAGAGAGTGGAAGTTCTTACAAAGTGTATGCGTGCAGCATTAAGCACAGGAGAAGTAGAAACATTTGTCGAAATTCCAGATGTTTTCATGAACAGTCAGATCGATATGGTGATTGTTGGAAATGTTTTATACATAATCGGCGGCGAAGAATATCATCAGGAGGAGAATGGTATATGGGCAGGTTATGGTCGAAGTGGCCCTCAGTACCTTTATACGATCAATTTAGAGACAGCCCAGGCGGAGAATCATGGACGTGTGAATGATTCTCCTTATGCAGAATATAACTGGAGTTTTGGAGGTTCCGTTCATTCAGAAGTTGAAATTGATGGGGTTTATGAAGGAAAAATTTATATGCATTACTGGTATGTAGATGATCCGCAGTTGATAATGGATGCTGTAAACAACAAATCCTTCTTTGATGCGCAAAAGGAAATCCCATGGCAGTATGAGAATAAATGCTATGATCCGAAAACCGGAGAAATGACTGTGAGCGATTTACCTTATGCTTGGTGGATCTGTGATGATACATATGTTTATTTGGAAGGCGATACGTTTTATGTAATGGATCAGGATGGAAATGCTGTTCCTGCACCCAATATCCAAAAAAATGGCTCTTATGACATTACATTTGTTAATGGGAAACTCTGGAAATGTACAAGTGGAGGCGGCTTTGACCCGAAAACAGGTGAAGTGATTTCTCTTGCAGAACCGTATACGGCTGATGGAACATGGATTCTGGATTATGTTAATGATGAGTATGTTGTACAGTATTATGATGCAGATTACAACATTCAGTTTGATTTTGTCAATGAAGAAGAGTTGAGAGGTGAAACATCATGCACAAGCTAAAATTGAAAAACCTAAACAAACACTATGGCAAAAAGCACGCCCTGAAAAGCTTCTCCTTCACTTTTGAAAATGGCGTATACGGTCTGCTCGGTCCCAACGGTGCCGGGAAATCCACTTTGATGAACCTGATTACCGACAACCTGAAGCCCGACAAGGACGGCGGTGAGATCCTCTGGGACGGCATGCCCATTCAGAAATTGCGCAAAGCATACCGTGCCTGTCTGGGCTTTATGCCACAGCAGCAGGAACTTTACACCAATATGACAGCGCAGGCATTCCTGGATTATATCTGTGCCCTCAAAGGTATTCCCAAAAAATCTGTCAAAGAAGAAGTCCAGCGTGCCCTGAAACAGGTCGAACTGTCCCAGGATGCGGCAAAAAAAATCGGCGGCTTCTCCGGCGGCATGAAACAGCGGCTTCTGATTGCACAGACGCTATTGGGTGATCCTGATCTCATCATCATGGACGAGCCCACTGCCGGTCTTGACCCAAAGCAGCGTGTCATCATCCGCAACCTTACCGATCGGCTGGGACAGGACAAAATCATCCTCATTTCCACCCATATCATTTCCGACATTGAAACCATCGCCGATGAGATCCTGCTTATCCGGGAGGGTGAACTGCTGACCCACGGCACTGTTCCGGAGCTGGTGGAACGTGTAGAACAAGGCGAGAAAACCCTGGAAAATCTGTATATGCAATACTACGGAGGGAATGCAAATGCTGCGTGCTGAACTGAAAAAACTTCTCTCCCATCGGGTGATCTGGATTTTGCTGGTATGTCTTCTCTGCGTCAATGGCTACATCAAGGTGACTTCTGCATACGACCGCTATTACACGCCGTCTGAGTATACCGTATTTCTGGATGAATTGGAGGGCAAAAATCTACAGGAAATCATCGACTACACCAATGAAAAAATTGATACAGCGTCGCAGAATCCGGAAGAGAATCTATACTATAATGGCTATCTATATTATGATACGCTGGAGATTGCACAGCAGCTGATGAAATACTCGGACTACTTGACAAGTATCAAGGACAACGCAGAAAATATGGCAGGAGTGTCTATCTGGGGCGGACAGGATACGTTTTCCTATCGCAACATTCAAAAGACGCCCCCTGCCTATGATGCGTTGGTTGGGACAACGCTGACCTTTGAGACCTCCCTCGGTGTGGAGGACTTTCTCTCCAGTCCGCTGACGGATATTTTAGCATTGATCCTGCTGTTTCTCTGTACCTCCAGCATCTTTCTCCGAGACCGGGAACAGGGAATGATTCCCCTTTTGTATTCTACAAAAAATGGTAGAACTACGCTGCTTTTGATCAAATTCGCCGCTTCTGCCATGTGCTGTGTGGGACTGGTGCTGGTGTTTTATGGCGAGATTTTCTGTATTGAAAATGCTCTATACGGCTTTGGTGATTTGTCCCGTCCAATTCAATGCATCTTCGGCTATTACACCTGTAATCTTCCGGTTTCTGTAGGAGAATACATGGCGATGCATCTGCTGCTAAAAGTCGCCGCCTATCTAGTATTCGCCGGAATATTCGGTCTGATTTGTACGTTATCCAAAAATAATCTGACAGTATACGGCGCAACTGCTGGAGCAGTAGGTGTCTGCTATCTGCTCTATGCAAAAATATCCGTGCTTTCCCCTATGAGCCTATTTCACTTCTGGAATCCCGTGCAGTTTTTACAGAGCAAAGAGATTCTCGGTACCTATACCAATGTAAATCTCTTTGGTTATCCGGTGTCGTTGAAAATTTCCGGGGGCATTATAATTGCCCTGTTCCTTGTCGTCTGCCTGATTGGGAGCATTGTCGTCTTCATTCGCACTCGTAACCTACAGTACAAGTCCATCTACCTGAAACACCGCTTTTTTCAGCAATTCCACCCACATAACAAATTCTGGCACACCTGTTATCGTGTTCTGATTTTGCAGAAAGGACTGGTCATTGTTTTCGCAACAGCAGTGATAGCAGTTGGAATGTATCAGACCTTTTCAAGAAGCTATAACAACAATGACATTTATTACGAAAACTTCTGTGAGGCATACGAAGGTGCGGTGACAGAGGATACGCTGCAATTCCTTGCGGATAAGCGTGCCCATTACGCCGAGGTGGAGGAACAGATCGCCGAGCTGGAATCCACCAGCGGCAATTTGTATCAGCTGAATCTGCTCTATTCCGAGTTAAATGATAGGAATGCATTCAATAAATTTGCAGAGCGTGTGGAGTCCATCCCGGAAAACGGCGAGATCTTCTACGACACCGGCTATGTCCGGTATTTCGCCTTGGATGACAACATGGAAGGCATGGTGCAGATTCTGTTCCTGACTGTTGCGCTGGTGATGCTGTGCAGTCCGGTGGTCTCCCACGATCGGCAGACCCGTATGGCTGCGATCCTCTTCTCCACAAAAACAGGGAAATACGGATATTTCCGGCAGTTTTTTGCTTTTGCCGCCATCGCTGGGGTGGTGTTGACACTGATGCTGACGCTGCCATATCTGGTGCAGATCTTACAACGATACGGGATGCAGGGGGTTGACAAGTCTCTCGGCAGCATGACAGCCTTTGCAAATAGAAGCGTGTCCCTTACAGTGGGCATGGCTATGATGCGTGTAGTGCTGATTCGGATGGTGGGTGCTGTGCTGACCGGCTGCCTTGTAACATGGATCGCCTCCCGGTGCCGGAGTCTGGTAACGGCGTATTGCGTCAACGGTGTGGCGTTTGTGCTGCCCATTGTGCTGTGCCTGTGTGGACTGGAGGTGTTCCGATACGTAGGTATGACACCGTTATTGTATGGGATGGTATGAGAAAAATATGTGGGCATAGCTTCCGCTGAAAGTCAGCAGCACTTTCACGATACAACGACCGGCATCACAGCGACTTATTATGAAGGCTCTTTGTCAATTTTGGGAGTATCTGTAAACAAGAGTAGACGGCTGCGTATCAATGCAGCAGCCACGAGCAAGTCACATTTCGGTCTTGGGCTCTCTATTGCCAAAGAGCTTGTAGAACTGCATCATGGAACGATTTCTGTTTATGACACAGACGGCGGTGGTGTCACATTCAGGGTAACTTTTCCAAAATAATATGTATGTGAAAAACGACAGTGTATCGGTCTGCACATCTCCATTGATGTAAGAGTCCAGCACACTGTCGTTTTTTCCTCTGAATTATCAGAATTCAATTCCTTTTCGGGCTCCAACGCCATTGTCGAAGGGATGCTTCTGTTTTCGGATCTCCGAAACATAGTCTGCACATTCTACCAGACACGGAGCCGGATCCCGTCCGGTCATCACGACTTCTAATCCGTCCGGACGGTTTTTGAGCCAGTCCAACACAGCTTCCAGCGGTAAAAATCCGCAGTTTATACAGGACATGATCTCATCGAGTATGACCATCTGATATTCTCCCTTCTCCAGCAGCTGTACAATATCAGCAAACTGCTTCTGATATCCAACAGCGGCCTCTGCCTTTTCTTCATCTGTCATAGCAAAGGAAAATTTTGAAATGGTATACCCAGACAAAACTGTCACCTCAGGGATCTGCTCCAGCACTTTCCGCTCACTGGAAGTTTCGGGTTTCATGAACTGGTAAAACAACACCCGACTCCCTGAACCGGCACAACGAACGGCAAGTCCCACAGCTGATGTGGTTTTTCCCTTTCCGTCTCCGCAGTAAATATGCACAAGTCCCATACATCTCCTCCTCTCTGTTGCAACGCCATCATGCGCTATATTATTCTTTGACAAAACCTCTATAAAATACAGATTCTTATTTTCCGCTTTCTGATTTCTCAACGATATAGTTGATACAGCAGCGCATTACAAATCGCCGCCGCCACATTGCTGCCGCCCTTTCTGCCTTGCGCCACAATGTAGGGAGTGGTTCCCTGCATGATCAGTTCCTTCGCTTCCACCACATTCACAAATCCCACCGGCACGCCGATGATCAGCTTCGGAGCAATCTTTCTAACACGGATCAGTTCATCCAGCTGTACCAATGCCGTAGGCGCATTTCCAATGGCAAAGATCACATTTTCTCCCAATGCGCACGCCTTTTCCATCGAAACCATGGCACGTGTGACGCCCCGGCTCTTCGCCTCTTCTGCCACCTCAGGATCGGACATAAAGCAATGCGCCTCACCGCCCAGCTGATGCAGAGATTTTTTGTTGATCCCGGCGTATGCCATGTTGGTATCCGTGACAATATGTGCCCCCTGTTTCAGCGCATCCAATGCTATTCCCACTGCATTATCTGAAAATTTCAGATTTTCCACATAGTCAAAATCTGCTGTGGTATGTATCACACGCTTGACAATACTGCGCTGATTTTCCGGAATGGAAACGCCCTGCAAGTGCTCTTCAATAATGGCAAAGCTGCGTGCTTCGATCTCCATGGGCTTCACAAATTCCATTTCCATTGCACAATCCCTCCTTATTGCAGCAGTTCGTATTTTTCAAAATTCGCCGTCTGAAAATCTGCGATCTCATCGTATGCCGCCAAAGCAAAATCAAAAAGTTTCGCCCCGATCACAGCGCCTGTTCCCTCACCGAGACACATGCCGCATTCCAGATATGCCTTCAGTCCCACCGCATCCAATGCCATCTTTCCAGCAGGCTCTGCAGAACAATGGGAAGCAAACATATAATCCCGACACAAGGGTGTCAGGCGAACAGCGCAGTTAGCAGCAACAGCGGAAATAAACCCATCCACCAGCACCGGTACATGATAAATTGCGCCCCCCAGAAAAGCGCCCGCCATGCTGCAGATATCAAAACCACCCAGCTTGGACAGTACATCCAGCACATCCTCCCGGTTCGGCTGGTGCAGCTGAATGGCATTTTCGATAACGGCAATTTTATGCTGTATACCGTCACGAGTCAAACCGGCCCCACGTCCGGTCACTGTTTCCGGCGGCAGCTGTTCCAACACAGACAGCACAGCGCTGGAAGTAGTAGTATTGCCGATACCCATTTCACCGGTAATGATAAGGTTATAGCCGGCATCTTTCTTTTCCCGTACCAGTTCAATCCCCGTGACAATGGCACGCTCTGCCTCCTCCCGTGTCATTGCCGGTTCTTTCGCAAGATTTTTCGTCCCATATGCGATTTTCCGCACATCCAGTCCCGGACAATCCATATCCCGTGCAATTCCGATATCCACCGGAAAAACATCTGCGCCGCATTCCCTGGACAGGGAATTGATAGAAGCAATGCCTTTGGTAAAATTTTGCGTCACCACAGCTGTGATCTCATTGGTGGACTGTGTGACCCCCTCCTCTACAACGCCATTATCAGCGCAGAAGATCAACACAGCCTTTTTCCGTGGCGCAATTTCTGCCGAACCAGTGATTCCGGCCAGCTGGATCACCATTTCCTCCAGCCGTCCCAGGCTGCGCAAAGGTTTGGCAATATTATCCCACTTTTCCTGCGACTGCTGCATTGCCGCCTGATTCAACGGCTCAATTTGTTTCAAATATGAATCCAGCATTCTGAATCGCTCCTTTCCAAATGCTCCAATTGAAAAATGACTTCTGCAATGGTATGCACATCCTCCTTAGGTGCGCCGATGAGTATCACAGGGATACCGCAGACTTTCGCCGCTGCAACTTTTTCCGCCACGCCGCCGCGTGCACCGCTGTCCTTAGAAACCAGCACAGCGATCTGATGTGTTTCTATCAGCGAAACCGTATCCTCCCAGGAAAAAGGCGGCATGGCATAGACCAGATGCGCCCGGGATGACGCTGCTGTCCGCCGGGAGTCTGCTGTATCCAGAATACGTGCCCAACCCCGTGCTGCGAAATTTGTCACATGGGTTTCATAATATGCCAGGGTATTGACGCCAGTTGTCAGAAGAATATTGCCCGGCACCTTTGACAATTGTTCAGCCGCCGCCTCCTTGGATGGCACTCGGATGATCCGGTTATAATCGTAGTGTATCTGTGGCCTGCCCAACCGGAAATACGGGATTTTCTGTTGGACACAGACCTGCTGCACCGTCTCTGTCACCGCAACAGCAAAGGGATGGGATGCATCCACCACAGCATCCGTATGCGCCAGCTCAACTGCGAATCCATCTCTGTCCAATCGCCCCACATGAACGTTACAGCGTTCCTCTGCCAGTATGGTTTTTCCATATTCTGTAGCAGCAAACGCTATTATTTCGTACTTTTCCGGCAGCGCATGGATAAACTCTGTGGCTTCGCTTGTCCCGGCAATGACTGCGATCCGCTTCATTCTTTTGCTCCGGTATCTGCCACACAATATCCCCGGGGTGTGATCATTTTACCGTTCTTTACATAAGTCTGGGAGTTGCCGATGAGTACCACGCAGAACATGTCCACAGGTTCATCTTTCAGCTGTCCCAGCGTTGTGAGCCATGCTTTCTGGTCAGCACGCCCGGCATTGCGGACAATCCCCACCGGCGTTTTAGTAGAACGATATTGCTTTATCAATTCCGCCGCATGAGCCAGATATGCCGTCCGAGAATGGGATTTCGGGTTATAGAGACAGATGACGAAATCTCCGTCCGCCGCACAAGATACACGGTGGTAGATTCGTTCCAGCGGTGTCATACAATCACTGAGGCTGATGACTGCAAAATCGTGCATCAGCGGTGCCCCCAGGACTGCCGCCGCCACACTTGCCGCCGTCACACCCGGAACTGCAACGACTTCCAAATCAGCATGCATTTCCTCGATAACCTCCAGCATTACGCCAGCCATACCGTAAATACCGCTGTCACCGCTGGAAACCATCGCCACGGTTTTCCCCTTGAGCGCTTCCTCCACTGCGGCACGACAGCGATCCACTTCTTTCCGCATGGGTGTGGCATAGTACTCCTGTTCCGGAAACTGTTCTTTCAGCAGGTCAATATAAGTGGTATATCCCACCACCAGATCAGCCTGTTCTATGGCGGCAACTGCCCGTCCCGTCATATATGCCCGATCACCCGGCCCGAAGCCTACGATATATATCACTTGTTTCATTTCCATCATTCCTCCAGTTTCAGCGGCGGCAGCACACGCCGGCATGCCGCCAGAGTTACCCCTGTATATTTCACCTTTCCGGTCAGCACCTCGCCGCAGCCCGATGCCAGATAACTGCATGCTTCGGATACAGAGGGTACGCCTGTCACAGACTGCACAAATGCAGATGTCTCAAAAGGATAGGGACAATTCTGAATGGATTCGTCAGAAACAATTTCCAATGGCACATCAAGTTCTTCACACAACTGCAAAATTGCAGTTTCCTGCTGCTTCAGTCCAATGGTAGCCAGCTTTGCCACAGAAAGTGCACTGAGCTGATATGTCTCCAAAAATTTCCGGAAGCAAGCCACCAGATGCGCCGGCTCGGTGTTTCGTTTGCAGCCAACACCAATAACAAGGCTTTTCGGCCGCAGATACAACGTTTTTGCCCCTTTTGTATCCGACAGCAACCGATCCGAGATCACCACTCGGAACTCTCCCTCCGGCTGGTCTGTTATCCGAATCTGAGGCAGACTGCATGGCTTTGACAACGGCAGTTTTGTACAAAGCGTTACATTTTTCCCCTCTAACAGTGCCCCGCTGATATATTTCAGCGTGCCAAGGTTTTCAATCAAAAGGTCATTGCGCTTAGCAATCTCATCGAACGCAGTGGCACCCTGCACATCCGTTGCTGTGGTAATGACCGGATCTGCACCAATGGCAGCTGCAATTTCTCGTGTCAAGTCATTGGCACCGCCCAGATGCCCGGACAGCAGACTGATCACGTGCTTTCCCTGCTGATCCAGCACCAGCACCGCCGGATCTGACGCTTTGGACTGCACCAGAGACGCAATCGTCCGCACGACGATTCCAGTTGCCATAATGAAGATCAGTCCGTCATATGCGGCAAAATCCCGTTCCACAGTCTCGGCGAAATGTTCTTTCGGTTCTACCGCACCGCCGAACTGCACCTGCAATCGTTCTGCCAGCTGTTTTCCCTGTGGTGTCAGCCAGAAATATGCCAGTTTCATTCACCGATGCCCTGCCGGAATTCGTGCGTAAAGGTCTTGTCATACAGCTTTGACAGATCATAGGTATTCCCCAAAAAATCCCCTACTGTTACCAATGCCGTTTTGGTGATGCCGGCTTTCTTGACCTTTTCCGCTATGGTTTCCAGCGTACCGGTAACAATTTTCTGTTCCGGCCAGCTTGCCTTATAGACAACGGCAACAGGTGTGGTCTTGGGATAAGACGTACACAGCCGTTCCGCCAGTTCTTCCATTCTGTTCACCGACAGGAACAGGATCATGGTGGCACGATGCTTCGCCAGTTCCTCAATGCTCTCACGCTCCGGCACAGGCGTTCTGCCTTCCATGCGCGTCAGGATCACTGTCTGGGACACATTGGGCAGCGTATATTCCTTCTGCATTGCCGCCGCTGCTGCCAGAAAAGAGCTGACACCAGGTACAACTTCGTGGGGAATTCCCATGCGATCCAGTGCATCCAGCTGTTCCCGGATAGCGCCATAAATGGAAGCATCTCCTGTGTGCACACGAACTGTAGTCTTACCCTGTGCTTCCGTCTCCTGCATTACTGCAAGTACTTCCTCCAAATGCATTCCGGCACTGTCGTAGATCTTGCAGTCTGGCTTTACATCGGACAGCACCGCCGGATTCACAAGAGACCCGGCATAGATCACCACATCGGCACTGTCAATGAGTCGTTTCCCCTTGATCGTCAGCAGCTCCGGATCACCAGCTCCGGCACCCACAAAATAAACCATTATCGCAGTCCTCCTTTTTTGATAAGCAGCGTTGTGAAATACGAATACGTCTCCCCAGTAGGTACGCCGATATATTCATCCGGCATTCCCACATTGCGAAGCATTACAGTATGTTCCAGCAGACCATATTCCTCTAGCATAGGCAACAGCCATGGCAGCGCCTTTCCTGCTTTCATAATGACAAGATTGTCAAATTGCCCCAGTGCTTCCTCCATTGCCGTTTTATCTGTAACGCCGGGCATCACCAGCAAAGATTCCTCGTTTTCGCAGAGACTATACTTTGTTTTTGCCGCACCAGAACAGAATGCAGGGATCCCGGCGACAACTGCCGTTTCGTAGCCCTGTTCCTCCACCATCTGGCGGGCATATGTTGCCGTGCTGTATACGGAAACATCCCCCAGCGTGACCATTGCCACAGTTTTTCCGGCTTCCAAGGCAGCATATACGCCGTCCAGTGCGCCAGACTGCAAATAGCTGCGATAATCTGCATGAGCCTTCATAGGAAAGACCACTTCCAGCTTTTCCGCCCGGGTCATATCCGCCGCCTGCTGAGCAATGGTATAAGCAGCAGAAGTTTCCCCTGCCTTTTTTACCGGAATTACCACAACATCGGCAGTCTCCAGAATCTGTTTTGCCCGCAGCGTCATATCCATAGGATCTCCCGATCCCACGCCCACTGCATAAAAAATACCTTTTTCCATGGCTCACTCCCTTGTCTCACAGGAAAACAGCATCACCGGATGATTACTGTCCAACACCCGGTAACTGCCTACTTGCTTGCCGCAGCTGACGGCGATCTGCACTACTTCGAATGCTGGCAGCTGTTCCAACAGAGGATACAATTCTGCCTGGGTCTCCAGAGTAACAGCGCTAACTACCAGCCGGATCTTTTTCGGCAGTGCGCAGATAGTTTTCAGAATCTCCGCCATAGCGCCGCCGCTGCCACCGATAAAGATGCAGTCCGGCACAGGCAGATTTTTCAGCTGTTCCTCTGCCCTGCCCGGCACAATAGTCAGGTGCTCCGTCTGGAAATATGCCTTATTCTTTTCCAGTATCTCCAGCGCCGTTTCTTTATATTCCACGGCATAGACCTGACCGTAAGGACACATCCGGGCGCATTCAATGGAGATACTTCCGGTACCTGCGCCCAGATCCCAGACGACAGCATCCGGCTGTAACCGCAGCTTACTGAGAATCACCGCACGGACTTCTTCCTTGGTCATTGGTGACGCGTTCCGCAGAAATGCACTGTCTGGCAGAAGTGCCGGACGCAGAACAGGTTTCGAGGACGGATTCTTTACTGCTGCAACACACAGTGCAGGATTTTCCCGTTCTGTCCATTCCTCCGGTTTTCCATGCCAGAGCATTTGCTCCGGATAAGTCAGATCAGCGCCCACAAACAGTTCCATTCCCTCCAGATGATAAGCCGCCAGTGCCGCTGCGATTTCGTTCGGTCCCTGGGTTCTGGAACAGAAGAAAAATGTCACCGAATGCTCCGCCACGGTACATGCAATTTTTCCGGCAGAACAATCTCTGCCATGAATGCTCAGAATTGCTGCATCTTCCATGGTCAGTCCGAATGCTGCACCCAACAGCTGCAAAGAACCCACACCGGGAAACACTCTGAGAGATAATTCCGGATATCGTGTGCGGATTGTCCGGCATAGGCTGTATAGCAGCGGATCACCGGAAACCACAATGCCCAGACTCTCTTCCTCCAGCCAGTGCGGCAGATGATCCAGCAAATCGGATATACACCCCATACGCTTCGTTTTTTTTGCATCAACCAGTTTCAGGAATCTCTCCGAAGCAATGATGCAATCAGCCGACTCCAACGCTTGTTTTGCCGCCGGAAGCAGATAATCCTCCATGCCGCTTCCGCCGCCTGCCAAAATCAATTCATGCTGCATTGACTCCACTCCTTTCGTACAGTCTCCGCCAATTGGCTTTTTGCCAGTATCTGATCTTTTTCATCCAGCAGCAGCATTCCCACCTGGATCTTCCCGTGGGTGCGGCGCATACAGTTCTCACAGGCACTCTCTGCAACAGAAGCCCACACCGATTCTCCCAATCCGAAAGCCGTCAGCAATTCCTGCATCTGAGATGTGGTATTGCACTGATACAGCTGCCGCACCTGATCTGTAGATGCCCCGGCAAGAGCGGCATGAGTACAGAGCACCTCACGCTGTCCGCCGGCAGTATGACTGTGCAAATACATAATATCCGCTGCCGGTTTCACCAGCTTTCCCAGTCTGCCTGCCAGCAGAATATGCGTAAAGCCCATTTCTTCTGCACAGTCCAGCAGATAACCCAGATAATTACTGCACAGAACAATGCCGCCGCAAGAATCGTATTGATTTCGCAGATATTTTTCCCCGGCATAGCCCGTCACCAACGCACAGGCAGTGCCGTATTCCGCCCGGCACATGGAAAGTTCCAGGCAGAGGGATTCTTTCACTGCTTCTTCACTCATAGGACGAACAATTCCCGTAGTGCCCAGAATGGACAATCCACCCTGAATGCCTAGTCTGCCATTAAAGGTTTTCACAGCAATTTCCGCACCGCCAGGTACAGAAACAGTTACCTCTGCGCCTCGCTGTCCAATAACAGAGCGCAAGGCTTTTTCAATCATCTGCCGAGGCACCGGGTTAATTGCCGGTTCTCCCACCGGCAGTTTCAAGCCTTTCCGGGTAATGATACCCACACCCTCACCGGCATGAAACCGAATCTCACCCGGTTCGTCAGAGATCTCCACCTGTGCCGTCACAAGACAGCCATTTGTCTCGTCGGGATCGTCGCCGCCATCCTTGATGACACCGCAGATACCTTGGGATATTGCCTGAATTTCCAGGCGAAGTGTCACCCCGGCAGGCGTTTCCAGTTCCACCTGCTCCGGACAGATTCCGGTTATCTGCCACAGCACCGATGCCAGACTTGCTGCTGCTGCACAAGAGCCGGTGGTATAGCCTTCCCGCAGCGACTTCATGTGCATTCTCCCCACTGGTTGAGAATGTCGTAGATACGCTGCATATCCAGGTTCTTCCGGAGCGTGTCGGCAAGCTTGTCGTATTGTTCCTCTTTATAGGCATCCAGATCAAAAGCCTCGATTGTACTGGAATCTTCACCTTTTTTCGTGAGCAGTGCCTGTACCAGCTTCTGTGCCGTTTCCGGAGAATCAAATATCCCATGGAGATACGATCCGAACACAGTTCCCTCCGGATTACGGTAGCCGTCTGTTTCTCCGGTTTCCAACGTGGTAAAAGGCACAGCACTGCCAAGCCCCCTTGTCTCGCCCATGTGTATCTCATAGCCGCTGACAGCATGACCGGACAATGGCTCCAATACTCCATCCACAGAAGCAATGACGCCGTTCATCCGTGTTCGCCGTTTCTGGGATAGGAATACCGTTTCTGTGTCCAGCAGCTCCATGCCACGCATAGAGTCGCCGTCCTCCACGCCTTCCGGGTCAGAAAGTGTCCTTCCAAGCATCTGGAAACCGCCGCAGATACCCATCACAAGGCTGCCCTTTTCGTGCTGTTTCAGAATCGCTGCCTCCAGACCGTTCTGGCGTATCCAGCGCAGATCTGCCATGGTATTTTTCGTTCCCGGCAGCAGGATGGCATCGGGATTGCCCAATTCCCGCACCCGTGTCACATATCGTACAGAAACACCGTCAATGCGCTCAAATACTTCAAAATCCGTAAAGTTCGAAATCCTTGGTACACGAATCACTGCCAGATCCAGTTTTGCGCCTGTCTGCACTGTGCGGTGCGTCAAACGGTCGGAAAGGCTGTCCTCATCGTCCAGATCCAGCTGGGCATAAGGCACAACGCCCAGCACCGGCACGCCAGTCAATTCTTCCAGCATGGCCAGACCTGGTTTCAGAATTTCCACATCCCCACGGAATTTATTGATAATGATTCCCTGAATGCGGCTGCGTTCTTCTTCGTCCATGAGCACAATGGTGCCATACACAGAGGCAAACACACCGCCCCGATCAATATCACCTACCAGAATCACCGGAGAATCGGACAGCTTTGCCATACCCATATTGACGATATCCACATCTTTCAGATTGATCTCCGCCGGACTGCCAGCTCCCTCCAGCACGATCGCATCATTTTCTGCTGCAAGGGAATCATATGCCTTCATGATATGGGGAATCAGTTCCTCTTTTTTGGTGTAATACGCCACAGCACCCATAGTACCGATTACTTCGCCGTTCACAATAACCTGAGAACCGCTGTCGCTGGTAGGTTTCAGCAGAATAGGATTCATCCGCACATCCGGCTCTGCGCCGGCAGCCTCCGCCTGCATTACCTGTGCACGTCCCATTTCCAGACCGTCACGGGTAATATAGGAATTCAGCGCCATATTCTGTGATTTAAAGGGTACGACTCGCAGCCCGTCCTGCCGGAAGATCCGACACAGTCCGGCAGTGATAAAGCTTTTTCCTGCCGAAGACATTGTTCCCACTACCATGATGGATTTTGCATGCATCAATAAAGCCCCCTTTTGCTGATGATTTTCCGCAGACAGCGCAGAAAATACTGGTTATCCTCTCTGGAACGCACTGCCGCACGATAATATTCCGCATTCAAGCCCACATAAGAATCGCAGTGCCGCAGCAATACATGATAGGTCAGCAACCGTCGATCCAGATCATAGCAGCCCGGCACTTGAAAGAAAATATAATTGGCATGGGGTTTCCACACCCGAAAACCCAGACTTTTCAGTCCATCATAGAGAAAATCCCGTTCCTCTTGCAGGAACTTTAAAAACTGCGTCCGGTAGGTGTGATCCTCCACTGCTGCACATCCGGCTTCGCTTGCCAGAGTGCTCACCGGCCAGGGCTGTCCCATAGTACGGATACGCTCCACCAATTCTGCATTGGAACAAATCCCGTATCCCAGCCGCAGTCCAGGGATGGCATATAATTTTGTCATGGATTTCAGGATCAGCAGATTGGCATAGCTGCCAGAATCCAGAATCATGGAATCAATGCCCATCTCGTCCTCTGTCATATCATAAAAGCATTCGTCCAGCAGCACAAACACTTGTTTCTGCTTTGCCAGATCCAGGATCTGCTGCAGAAGTCCCGGGGCGATCAGCGTTCCCGTGGGATTGTTTGGATTACACAGTGCCAGAAAATCATAGCTGCCCTGTTCCAGTTCATCCAAAATCGCCTCTGTCACGACAAAGGGCTCTGGCATCGTCCAATACTGTACTTCGCAGCCGTTTTCCTCCAGTGCCTTTGCGTATTCCGAAAAGGTCGGCGCAAGCACAAGTGCCTTTTTCGGTGCAACTGCACGCACCAGCCGGAAGATCACATCTGCGCCGCCGTTGCCGCAGACAATATGATCCGGATGCACCTGGTGAAATTCCCCAAGGGCATGCCGCAGCTTCCGCTGATAGGGATCAGGATAGTGCACCAGCTGCTGCACTGCACCGTTGATTGCCTTCCGGACAGACGCAGGAACGCCGAAAGGATTGATATTTGCGGAAAAGTCGATGACATAATCCGTTTGCAGTTCTTCCTCTGCTGTGTAGATATCTCCGCCATGGATCTCCATTTTCCTCACTCCTTGCCTTAGGTTATCACAAAAACGATCAATGCCCTACATAACCCGAATAATCCTACTGAAAGCATTGCCGCTGCGTACATAAGTCCGTTGGTACGCAGAATATCAGCTGCCTCTGCCGAACGGATTCGGTCTCCAATAGTAGGCTTTTCCACGATTTGTCCGAAATAGACGTGTGTACCGCCCAGTTGAATGCCAAGTGCACCTGCCGCAGCAGATTCCGTCTGAGCTGAATTGGGTGACAGGTGATTGTTCCGGTCACGCCGGAATATCCGGAATGCATTTTTTCCATCCAGTCCCAATACTCCTGCCGCAGCGATCATCAGCAGGCCACAGAGCCGTGACGGGATCCAATTTGCCGCATCATCCAGTTTTGCCGAAGCTGTACCGAAATGGATGTATTTCTCGTTGCGATAGCCAACCATAGAATCCAGCGTATTGATCGCCTTATAGCAAAATCCCAGCGGCACGCCGCCCAGAAGCAGATAAAACAGAGGTGCTGTAACGCCATCGGAAGTATTCTCCGCCACCGTCTCCACACACGCTTTTGTTACTTCTTCCTCTGTCAGCTGCGTTGTTTCCCTGCCTACCAAATAGGATAACAGCTTTTTTGCGGAATCCAGGTCCCCGGCTTGCAATGCTGCATACACCTTTTTGCTCTCTGCCGCCAGACATTTTGTTGCCGGAATCTGATACGCCCAAAAGGTATGCAGAACAAACCACAGCCAGAAAGAGATACGATATGCCAGATACAGTACGCCGCCGGAAATGACAAGACTCAGAAGGGGTATCATCACAGCCAGCACGACTCCTGCGGCACATTCACCACCTGGCGTTTTGGGAAAGATCCAGCGCAGCAGCCGTTCCATACCGGAAATACCTTTTCCGATCCAGACCACCGGATGAGGCAGCCAATGAGGATCTCCAAAGCAGAGATCCAACAAAAATCCCAACAGAACACTGCACAAGATCCACATACAATCACGCCCCATTTCCTTTGATCCGCATTCCCAGACCGCAGCAGACCCGATCTACTGTCTCTGCCTGTCCGGCAAGAAAAGTGTTGAATCGTCCCACCGCCTCACGCCATGCCCGCCGTTCCGCTGTAACAGGAACCAATCCGCACCCCACTTCCTGGGAAATGAGAATCACATCCTGCCATTGAGAGAGCATGTCCTTTGCTGCCTGGCAGGGATCTTCTCCTTCACGCATCCAGCCGGTTACCAGATCCTCTGCATGGTATATGATGCGCTGTCCGTTCCAGGCGGAAAGAGGTTCTTCTGCCGCATCCCACACATCTTTTTCCGTCAGCCCGAAACGTTCCATGGCATATGCCAGTTTCCCTTGGGCATAGCCACCCAGTATCAATCTCATAACAGCACACCTCCCAACAAAGCCGTTCCCAGCAGCCATGCAGTTTCATTCAGTACCAGAAAAAAACCAGCCAGATCTCCTGTCAGTCCGCCAAACTGCTTTTTTTGCATATGATAATAGCCCCCGAAGATCCCCATGGAAAGGAGGATCAAGATAACTGCCAGCCAATGGTACCACAGTACCATACAACAGCCTGCCACGCCGAATTCCACTGCAAGTATCACACTCACATGAGTACCGGCGTTTTCACCAAATGTTTTTGCCAGAGAACTGGTAGGCGCACAGGGGAAACGGGTAATAGAAATCCCACTGAGGCAGCGTGTCAGCACAAATCCCCCAGTAAGAAGCCCCAGCACATGCCTGCTCTGAGAACCATACAGTTCTGTATATGCGCCAAAGCTGACCAGGAGCACGAGAATGACACTGAATACAGCAAAAGGCCCGCAGTTGGGATCTTTCAGGATCCGCAGCTTTTCCTCACGAGGCCGACGGGAATAGAGCGCATCCGCCGTATCACAAAAGCCATCCAGGTGAATACCGCCAGTGATAACCACAACACTCAGAACTGCCAGTACGGCAAACAGCACAGCGCCTACACCCAACAGACTGCACACTGTCCAGACAAGCCATAACCCACCGCCGCAGAGCAGTCCCACCAGAGGGAAAAATGCCATGGCATGACGCAGATTATCTGCCGTCCAGTTCAAGCATTTCACCGGCAGTGCACTATACATGGAGAGGGCAATCAGAAGCGATTCAAACCAGGATCTCATGATATCGTTCCTCTCCTTTCCAAAAAATCGGTATGCCGCTGCACACCTCTATGACCACATCTGCTGCCTTTGCCAGAGCACAGTTGATTCGTCCTATATTTTGCAGATATGCCTGCATAGACATGTCCTCCGGCGGAATATCCGAACAGACCTCATTCGTCACGGTGACCAGATGGGTCAGCCGTTTTTGCACAGCCAGCACTCCATCGACCACCGCCTGTACCGGATCCGGTGCCGCTGCGTCAAACTGTTCATTTGCCATCAGATTGCCGATACAGTCCAGCAGTGCCGTACCGCCCGGCGTCAGTGTCTGTGCTGTCTCCGCCAGATGTATCGGCGTTTCCACAGTCTGAAAGCCTTTTCCGGCACGCTGTTCCCGATGGCGTGCAATACGTTTCCGACATTCCTCATCCCATACCTGCATGGTCGCCAGATAATAAAAAGGTTCCCGTTTCAGTTGAAAGCTGATCTCTTCCGCCAGCAGAGATTTTCCGCTGCCGGAACCGCCTGTTACCAATACTGTCATACACTGTCACATCCTTCCCGGAATTTCCGGCACGTCTGGGCAAATGTCCGTGGTACAGCCGGATTGGACGGAAAATACAAATGTGGAAAACCTGCCGCAATATGCTGCGTCACCTGTATCGCCTGCCACTGCCGTCCATTGGGACGCTGTGCCAGAAATGCCGCACCGTTTTCTGTACTGTCTGCATAGTGGAATTCATGCGCCCGGATCATTGTCCCTGCTTCGCCCAGAATCGAATCCTGCTGCGCTGTCAAGGTCACATATCCGAACCGGCAGAGCCGTTCTCCCAGCTTTGATATTCCCGGCAGCAGCTGTGCCATGGGATATTCTGTACCATCCTTATCAAGAATCGCCTCCTGCAAATATAAGAATCCGCCGCACTCTGCAAAAATAGGGATTTTCTTTGCTGACGCATTCCGGAGACTTTCCAGAAAGGTACTATTTTCGCTGAGCTGTTTCAGATACAATTCCGGATAGCCGCCGCCCAGATACAGTCCGTCCAACCTATCCGGCAGCCGGTCATCTGCCAAGGGGGAAAATGGCACAAGCTCTGCGCCGCACTGTTCCAGCATGTGCAGATTTTCCGCATAGTAGAAGCAAAAGGCCGCATCCTGTGCCACACCCAGTCGGAATGTCTTTTCCAGCTGCTCCGGCATTGGCGAAAGGGGCAGCGGCGGTGCTGTTGCTGCCAATTGCAGAATGCCGTCCAGATCTATAGTATGTTCTGCCGTTTCTGCCAGCAGCTGTATTTTTTCATCCAGCTGAGCCACTTCTCTGGCTGTCGTCAGACCCAAGTGACGGCTTTCCAAACGCACCTGGGGCAGATCCGGCAGATAGCCATAGACCGGCAGTCCTGTTTCCCGCTCAATAATCTCTTTATAAAAAGAATACGTTCCCTCCCGGATCTGATTGAGAATCACACCCCCAATGGGATTGGGCATCCGGAATTCCAGAAACCCTTTACAGAGTGCCGCTGCAGAACAGCCCATTCCTCTGGGTGTCACAAGCAGCAGCACCGGCGTTTGCAGTGCCTGTGAGGCGGTGTAGGCGCTTGCCTGTTCCGTCTGTCCGATGCCATCATAATATCCCATGGCACCCTCCAGCAGTGCAAGATCGGCATCTGCCGCCGTCTGCATCAGAATCTGCTGCATCTGCCTTTCATCGGAAAAGAATGGATCTGCATGATACGTATCCCTGCCGGTAATGTGGGTATGAAACATAGGGTCGATATAATCGGGACCGCATTTCAGGCTTTGCACACAGAGTCCACGTGCCCGGAAAGCACCGAGGAGTGCCGCCGTCATGGTCGTCTTTCCGCTGCCGCTGGATGCGGCACTGAGCATGATACGGGGTATTTTCCGGTTCTGTTCCATACGCCATTCCTCCAAAAAAAATCGCCTTCTTGTGACAGAAAGCGATGTCCACGAAACGCCTTGCCTGCCGCCTTTCCAGGCAACAGACATGCCGCTCCTGCATTTCCACCAAAACACGCTTGTTTCGTGCGGACACAGCCCCATCGCTCGTAAGGCTGTGCAACATGCTATTTCGTAATCCGACTGAACAGGCAATCCCTGTATCACGGTAGCGTGACTGTACGAGAATCTCACTCGTTTCCCTTAATTGATTGTCCCTATTATAACATAATTCTCAGAAATGCACAAGTGACAATTTTAAAACATATGACCATACCAATTCCGGCAAAGAGTTCTTTATCTCTGTAAAAAATATCGTATTTTCCAGAAAAAAGTATGAATGCAAAGTAAATTCGCAGTCTTCCTTTCTTTTCAAAAACCTCGAAATTTTTGCTTTACTTCTCCGAAAAACCTTGTTATAATAAAACTAATCAGAATCTGTATTCATTGACAGTGAAATGGAATGTCACTTGAAACCATGCAAGCTTAGGCAATGGCGCCTGTGATTCCTGTTTCCATGGGAACTGCAATGGTACAGTTTTTTCTTTTTTCGGAGGTAATTTCATGAAAAAGAACAACATTACCATCGGCACCTTTTGCAGCGACATGAAAATTCAACCATCCAAACTCCGCTATTATGAATCACTGGGACTTATTCAGCCTGCAATAGTCGATGAAGAGAATAGCTATCACTATTATTCCTATGCACAGTATGCAGAGATTGAGATCATCCAGATCTGCCGCAAGCTGAACTTCCCCCTGAAAAAAATCATCCATCTTCAGAAAACCCAGGATCCCCACGAGCTGCTGGATCTGATTGCAAAGCAAAAATTTCACGCACGAAAACTGCTATTGCAGCAGCAGGAGATCTATCAGAATCTCTCCTGGCTCCACGAAGCGCTTAAAGCAGATATGGATCTGCAGGAAGGCGGTTTTCCTGAAATCGTCTGTCAGGAACTGGAGGAACGAAAAGTGCTGATAACACTGCCAGAACCAGGGAGCCATAAACTTTCTCTGGAGGAACAGGATGCAGCACTGCAATATCAACTAAGCAAGACCGTTTCATCTGAACATTTTGCCGTCAATTCTGTCCAGCGGATCTATGGCTATCACCTGGATTCCAAGCGGTTTCAACATGACCAGCTTTTTCTTCTGGGAAAATTCGTGGAACTGCCTCAGTACATCATGAACATTGAAACAAAACTGTATACCATTCCTGCCGGCACATACCTGACGCTGCCGGTGAAGGCATTTTCTGAAACAGACTGGATACAGCACATGTACACCTATGCCAAGGAACACCGGCTGAAGATCCAGGAAGTCTATCTCACAGAGGTCGCACTCCATCTGATTCCCAGAAAGGATGCCTTTTACAAAGCACAGCTGCTGGTTCAGCCGAAATAATGGTTTAATACGTATAAAAGGCTGCTGCAAACGATCCGAATTGTCCCGATGATTTGGACATTCGCTGTTTGCAGCAGCTTTTTTATTCTATAATGAGTTCCAGTGCTTTTGCCAGCTGCGGATCGGAAACTGCATCCGGTGCATCATAATCCACAGGCTCCTCTCCGGCATCCACAACAACGTCCGGCGTGATCCCCACACCGTGATAGCACTCGCCTTTTGTAGTCTGATAGGTCGCCACGGTCAAAGTCAATGCACCGCTGAACATAGGCTGAGTCACCTGCATGATTCCCTTTCCAAACGTTGTGGTTCCTACTGCTTTTGCCTTTCCGAAATCCCGCAAAGATGCTGTAAACAACTCAGCTGCACTTGCAGTATTCTCGTTGACCAGCACCACCATAGGCAAATCACATTCTTCAGCATCAGACTGCACCAGAGTCTGGGTATGACCATCCCGATAAGTGGCAATGGCAATTTCCCCTTCCGGCAAAAGCGGATCCAGAATTTTTTCCAGGCTGTTCACCAGACCGCCGCCATTGTCCCTCAGGTCAAAGATCAATCCCTCTGCGCCCTGGTTCACCAACTGCTCATAGACTGCCTGGTATTGTTCTGGCGTATTTTCCTTAAAGGCACTGATACGGATATAACCGATATTCCCGTCCAGCATCTGTCCCTGTGCCGTGATAACTTCCATGTTCTTCCGGGTCACTTCACAGTCCAGCGTTGTATCATCCCGGCGAATTGTCAATATGACAGATGTATTTTCCTCTCCTCTGACAGCATCCACTGCGGAAGAATACCCCAGTTCTGCAACGTCTTCCCCGTCTACAGCAATAATTTCGTCTTCCGACTGAAGCCCTGCTGCCTCCGCTGGTGAATCTGCTGTCACAGAATTGATCAGCAAATATCCCTCTTTTGTGGGTGTCACCGTAACACCAATACCCACAGTCCGCCCTGCTTCGTTTGTCTGGAATTCTCCATACTCCTCATCTGTCAGGTACTGAGAATATGGATCATCCAGCCCGGCAACATAGCCTTTCATAGCACCCTGCATAGTAGATTCTTCATCTACATCTGTGTAATAATTCGCCTCCACGGTAGCTTTCAGCTGTGCCAGTTCCCCATATTCTGCCTGACTCGCATATGCACGATAAATACCCACGCCCGTTCCAACAGCAAGAACTCCACAAAGGCAGAACAACAGTACCAGTGTAGATTTCCGCAATTCTACCGTCTCTCGTTTCGAATTTTCTTCCACGCCAAATCATTCCTTTCGCAAAAAAGGACAGCGGTTTCTGAACACCCCTGTCCTTCTTCATATATAGTCAGTATATGTATTTCGTGAAAAAATATGCAAGGTCAGCTCAAATACTGCATGGGGTCAACCTTGGTACCATTTACACGCACTTCAAAATGCAAATGGAAACCTGTAGAGAAACCTGTGCTGCCTACATAACCAATGGTCTGACCCTGGCTCACCGTCTGTCCGACAGAAACCGAAACAGAAGCCAGGTGACCGTACAACGTGGAATAAGTGCCGTCATGCTGAATAATCACATAATTACCATAACCGCCGCCGCAGCCGCAGCTGGAGTTCTTCGGATAATTGTGAGAACAACTGCTGACAACACGAACAACTGTACCGCTTCGGGATGCTGCCACTGCTGCACCAGCATTACCGCCGGCAATATCAATTGCACCATGGGTGGTACCCCAACGACTGCCGAAGCCACTGGAAATGGTATAATATCCCGGACACGGCCATGCAAAGTTGGCACTGCCAGTCGGAACAGACGGAGAATCCGAAGAGCCGCTGCTGCCAGACGAACCGGAGCTGCCGCTGGAACTGCTGCCAGAATTACCGGAATTGCTGCTGGAGTTGGAACTGTTACTGCTGCTGTTAGAACTACTGTTCTGCTTTTCCTGTTCCTGCTGCTGTTTTTTTGCAGCTTCCTTCTTCTTGCGCTCTTCCTCTTCTTTTTTCTTCTGTTCTTCCGCTGCTCTTGCAATTTCAGCCTTGATCTCTTCTTCTTCTGCATCCAAGGCTTTATTGTTCTCTTCCAGTGTATCTACATCCACATTGAGCTTTTCCTTTTCCCGCTCCATCTGCTGTTTCGCTTCATCGGTCTCAGCATAAGTCGTCTGAAGTTCCTCAATTGCGGTTTTAAATTCGTCTTTTTTTGTCTGTTGTTCTGTCTGCTGCTGTTCCAGGTCAGATTTTTCCTGTTCCAGCTGTGCCTTTTTCTCGTTGCACGCTTCCAGCTTGTCCTTCAGATCGTTTACCAACTCGTTATCATGATTGGCCACACGGGACATAAGCTCATACTTAGACAACAAATCATAGAAATCTGTTGCACCCACCAATGCGGAAGCCAGGCTGTTGTTCCCCTGAACATACATTGCCCGGAGACGCAGCTTGAACTCATCCAGTCCGATGGCAATATCTGCTTCCATCACGGTGATATCGTCTTCCGTCTGGGAAATTGCCGTTGTTGTTTCGTCAATGGACTGATTGATCCGATCCAATTCCTCCACAACAATGTCCAGATTCTGTTGCTGCAGGGTGATCTTTTCCTGCAGAGTCTTTTGATATGCTTCTTTTTCTTCCAGATTTGTCTGAAGCGCATCCAGTTCCTTCTGTTTTTCTGCTATTTTTGCCTCATTGGATTTCCGTTCTTCCTGGAGTTCTGCCAGCGTCTTTGCCGAAACAGGAATATCCTGCAGCGGTGCCCAGTTTGCAGTAACACCAGCTGCAAGAAGCGTCAGGCACAACGCTGCACCAGTCAGACGGCGTCCAATGTGTTTTTTTCTGCTCATAATTCAGCCTCCTCAGACATTCAGGTGTTTGCGCATGGAAATCATACTGCCAAATGCACCGAACAATGTGCCGGACAACAAATAAGCAGCAGCCACCTTCCAGGCGAGTTCCCGGAATGGAATGATACTTCCCATACCAATGACAGACAGAATATCTGCCTGACCTGTCAAAAGTCCCACCAATGAGTCATATCCGAACCATGTGATCACCAATGCCACACACCCAGCAAGAAAACCGGTGATCATACCTTCTACAAAAAATGGAACACGAATAAAGGAATTGGTTGCACCAACATATTTCATGATTTGAATTTCTTCACGGCGTGCAAATACACTTGCTTTTGTGGCATTGGATACAATCACCATAGAAATCACGATCAGTGCGGCAATGATCACGCCGAAAATCACCGTAACGATCTTTCGCAGTTCCGTCAGAATATTCACAAAATCCATTGGCGCACGGATAGAATAAATATGATCCAGCGTCTCGATTTCTGAAATTGTCGTGGAAATGGTGGAAATGTCCTCAATCTGGATCCGGAATCCATCAATCAGTGGGTTGTCATCTCCCAGAGAGTCAAAAAGTACTTCATAATCGGACATACTTTTTTTCAAATCTTCGAAAGCCTGTTCCTTGGAATAAAATGTGATCTTGGAGATATTGCTGATCTGCTCCAGATCCGTCTGGAATTCAGCAATTTCCTGATCTGTCGTACCCTCATCCAGGTAGATGATGACTTCATTTTTATCCTCAATACCACCGATCATAGAAGTGAGGTTCATGTAAAACAATACAGACATACCCACCAGCAGAAGAGAAACCAGAAGCACACAAAATGAAGCAAACGCCATCATACGGTTTTTCCAGATATTTTCAATTCCCTGCCCAGTGAGGTATTTGAAACCACTAAGCTTCATGGATCAGATTCCCTCCAATCACTTCGTCAAAGACAATGTGTCCCTGATCAATATTAATGATCCGCCCGCCGAACTGTCTCACCAGACTATGCTCATGCGTCACCATGAGAATCGTCGTTCCGATATCATTGATGCCCTGAAGCAATTCTACAATCTCATAGGAAAGTTCCGGGTCAATATTACCCGTTGGCTCGTCAGCAATGATCAACTGTGGGTCATTGACCAGCGCACGTGCAATTGCAACACGCTGCTTTTCGCCACCGGACAGCTCGTCCGGATAGGCATACGCCTTGTCCTGCAAACCCACCAGACCGATCACATACGGCACACGTTTGCGAATATATTTTGTAGGCGAATCAATCACACGCAGCACGAATGCTACATTCTCATAAACGGTCATGGATGGGATCAGGCGAAAATCCTGAAAGACAAAGCCAATGGTCCGCCGCAGTGCTGGAATCCGCCGCCGCCGCAGTTTGTTCAGATTATAACCATTTACAGAGATAGAACCGCTTGTAGGGTTGATCTCTTTCAGGATCAACTTGATCATGGTACTTTTTCCAGCACCAGAAGCACCGACAACAAAGGCAAAGTCACCATCATTGATTTTCAGATTCACATTGTGCAGTGCATCTACGCCGCTTGAATATGTCACAGAGACATCCTTCAGTTCAACCATAGTTCACACACATCCTTTCAGCGGCTGCATGCCGCAGGGCAATCTGCCCTATTCCAATAGGGCATTCACACAAACTGCCTTTTCCGCAATTCCCGAAAAAATGCAGTTGCTTCTTGTAGTCGTATCATTTGCCGCAGTTCCGATCATCCAGCAGATCTTCATCCCAGGCTTATAGGCATAAATAACCCGCCGATGCAAAAACTGCCACACGCTGCACCGGCGGCTTATGCAGATATACCGCCGATAAACACCAGCGTTTTGGGTTCTTAGAATTTTGCCGGATTTGCCGAGAGATATTTCTTGACCATCAGTGCGATCTTAAAGATGATGGCATGGTCAAATTCCCGAAGGTCCAAACCGGTCAGCTTTTTGATTTTTTCCAGACGGTACACCAGAGTGTTCCGGTGTACAAACAACTTTCTGGAAGTCTCCGACACGTTCAAATTGTTCTCAAAGAACTTCTGAATGGTAAAGAGTGTCTCATGATCCAACGATTCAATGCTGCCACGCTTGAATACCTCATGGAGGAATGTCTCGCAGAGCGTTGTGGGAAGATGATAGATCAGACGGGCAATGCCCAGGTTCTCATAGCTGACGATAGCCTTGTCCGTGTCAAACACTTTGCCGACTTCCAGTGCCATCTGCGCTTCCTTAAAGGAACGGGACAGTTCCTTTACGCCGGTAACGATAGTACCGATGCCCACATTAACACGAGTATAGAATTCACTGCTGAGAGTATCCGCAATAGAACGTGCCAGCTTTTCCAGATCCTTGGTGTCCACAGCGCCCTTGATTTCCTTGACCAGAACGATATCTGTTTCAGAAATGGTAAAGACAAAATCTTTGTTCTTGTCCGGGAAAAGATTCTGGATGACATCATAAGCTGAAACATCGTTTGCAGACACAATTCGGATCAGCAGAACCACACGGCTAACCTCAGAATTGAAGTGCAGCTCTCGCGCCTTAATGACAATATCACCCGGCAGTACGTTATCCAGAACGACATTCTTGATAAAATTATTGCGGTCATACTTTTCGTCATAGTACTGTTTGATATTGAACAGTGAGATCGCCAGAATATTGGCATATTTTGCAGCTGCATCATCCATGCCCTCTACGAACACAGCGTATTCCGGCTTCGAACGGAAACCGAAAGGCTTATAGGTGTAACCGTCACGGATGAAAATATCATGTACATCGCTCAGATCCAACGAAACAAACTCATTGGTCGTGCCAACCTTCGTCAGATCGCTGCATGCGATAATGGTCGCAGTATCATCGACCACGCCAACAGTAGCGTCAATTGTATCACGCATCTGGTGCACCAGACCTTGAAATAATCTATTTGACATATGGAACTTCCTTTCATTTTTAAATCCTGTGGTCACAAAGCTCCGCCTGCTCAATATATTACAAATTGTAACACATTATCCAGCTGGATATGTGGATATTTTGTTAAAGTTTCTTCAGCTTTCTGCGTATTCAGCTGTTTTCTCTGCATTTTCCACCAAAATCACACAGAATTCCGTGCTTTTCTCTGTAACTTATTTGTAACCTTTTCCTCTGTTTCCGGAAATTACATCTTCTCTGGAGCGGTCACCTTCAGAATATGCAGGGTGTTTGCGATTGCCTGACGTGCCGCTTCGCACAACAATAGCCGTGCCTGTTTCAGCTCCGGTGTCTCTGCATACTTGATGCTGCATGCATCGTAAAACTTGTGAAACAGAGTCGCCAGTTCTGTGGCATATTTTGTCACCTTAGACGGGTCATAGGACTTTGCCGCAGCATCCAGCTCCGACGGAAATGCTGCCAGATGGCGGATCAGTTCCAGTTCCTGGGGCTGTTCCAGCAGAGAAAGATTCACATGTGCACACTGTTCCAGAGTCAGCCCTTCCTCTGCCATAGCACGCAGAAGGCTACAGATTCTGGCGTGGGCATACTGCACATAGTATACCGGGTTCTGGGAGGACTTCTCCACTGCCAGATCCAGATCAAACTCAAAGTGAGAGTTTGCCTCTCTGGTGTTGAAGAAGAATCTTGCTGCATCCAAAGGGATCTCATCCAACAGAGTTACCAGTGTGATTGCCTTACCGCTGCGCTTGGAAAGCTTGACTACTTCACCGTCCCGCATGAGCATTACCATCTGCATGAGCACCACATCCAGCCGGTCAGCATCTGCGCCAAGGGCTGTCAGAGCAGCTTTCAGACGTGGCACATAGCCATGGTGGTCAGCACCCAGAATGTCGATTGCCTTATCGAACTTCCGCCCCATAAGCTTGTCATAATGATACGCAATGTCCGGCACCACATAAGTAGGAATCCCATTGGCACGCACCAGGACAAAGTCCTTGTCTGCGCCAAACTCCGTAGCCTTGAACCAAACTGCACCATCCTGCTCATAGGTATAGCCGCGTTTTGTCAGTTCATCGACTACCCATTTTACCTGACCATTTTGGTGCAGGGTGCTCTCCCGGAACCAATTGTCATAAACAATGCGGTATTTCTTCAGATCTCTTTCCAGACCGGCAATATTCTTCGGCAGGGCAAATGCCACCAGAGCATCCCGTCTTGTCTTTGCATCTGTCTGCACATATTTATCACCGTTTTCGGCAATGAAATTTTCCGCATGTTCGGTAATATCTGCACCGTGATAGGCATCTTCCGGCATTTCCACGGCAGGATCAAAGTGCTGCAAATAGCGTACTTCCAAAGATGTGGCAAACTTTTCAATCTGATTGCCGGCATCGTTGACATAGAATTCCCGCTGTACGTCCCATCCGGTCCAGCTCAAAATCTCCGCCAGACTGTCGCCCAGTGCGCCGCCCCGTGCATTACCCACATGCATAGGACCAGTGGGGTTGGCAGATACGAATTCCACCAGTGCCCGCTTTCCGGCGCCTGTCTGGGTTCTGCCGTACTGTTCCTTTTCCGTCAAAACCGTTTCCACTACCTGTGCGAACCAGTCCTGTTTCAAAAAGAAATTCATAAAACCAGGTCCGGCGATCTCTGCACGGGAAAAAATCGTTCCCCCCAGGGAAACTGCACCCAGCAGCAGCTCTGCAATTTTTCTCGGTGCCATACGGAAAGTCTTTGCGCTGACCATTGCCACATTTGCCGCAAAGTCACCATGGGACTTATCCGCTGGTACCTCTACCCGGAATGACGGAATCGGTTCAGCAGGTACCTTTTCCTCAGCCACAAGCCGCCCCAGTCCATCCAGAAGCATCCGGTATAATGTCTCAGATGCTGTTTTCATACAATCTGCCATGTTTCACTTCGTTCCTTTCCGATATATCTCAGAAGTATTTCTCATACTTCCTGCTCTTCTGCCGATTCAGGTTCCTCCTGCTGGAGTTCCCAGTGCAGTTCGATCACGTTTTCCGATAAAAAAGCCGCATTGAGGTCAATCACATATTCCATTTCCACGCTGCCCCGATCTTCTTCCATCATACAGGACAGCCGCTTTGCCTGTACCCCCAAGGTCATATTGCCATAGGGCGTCTGATACAGGCAAAAATGCTTTTTCCCCAGTTCCAGCGTCAGATTGGAATTTGCCTTGCCGCTGCGGAGAATGGTCACCAGAGAATCGTTTGCCACACGAATGGAAGTCGTAGACCCGGCAAACCCGGTGGCATCCGTATCCTCATAGGATAACGTCACAATGCCGTCCTTCCGGTCACATGTGCCGGTAGTCACCAGCTCGGTCTCTTCCTCATCGTCCGGCGTGATCTGCCGGCTCTTCATTTTAATTAAAACTGACTCCATGTCTCTTGCGTCACTTCTTTCGTTACAAGCTGCACCGGAACACCTTTCCCACCACATTCTGGTGCAGAAAATGTCCGGCATTTTCAATGAACATCTCTGTGCTATCGCTAACATAGTAAATATTTTCACCAGGTGTCTCCCGATCTGTCAGCAGATCCCGTTCTTCCAAGCAGCGCCGGGCATATTTTGCCGCCTCTGCACCGGAGGAGATGAGCTGCACCTCCGATCCCATAAGATCGGCGATGATATCTCGGATCACCGGGTAGTGGGTACAGCCCAAAATCAGAGTATCCACGCCGGCACGCCGTACCGGAGCGAGATATTCCTCTGCCACAAGCCGTGTCACCGGGTTGTGAAAATCTGTATAGCCGTTTTCCACCAGATGCACAAACAATGGACACGCCTGCACCGTCACTTCAGCATCCGGGAGAATCTTCCGAATTGCCTGGACATAGCTGCCGCTGCGGACAGTTGCCGCTGTACCGATCACACCGATCTTCCCGTTTTTCGTCAGACGGCACGCTGCTTCCACTGTCGGAAGCACGACACCGGTAAAAGGAAGATCTGTCACAAGAGGGCGATCTCCTACAATGGAACTTACCGTACCGCACGCTGCAATAATCATTTTCACAGCATGTTTCCGTAGAAATGCCACATCCTCTTTGGCATAACGCATGATCGTTTCCTGACTGCGGCCACCATAGGGAATGCGTGCTGTATCACCGAAATAGATGATATTCTCCCGGGGCAGCAGCGCATTCAGTTCCTTGACTGCCGTCAGACCGCCCATACCAGAATCAAAAACGCCAATGGCATCATTTTTCATGCTAGTCATCTGCTGTCATGTGTGACAGCTTCTCCTTTCATCAATAGGTTCTCGCTGCATTGTCCATGGCCTGTTCAATGAGTTTATCCACCAGATATTCCTGCTTCATGCCAAGATGTTCCATGAGCTTGGGGTACATGCTGATGCTAGTGAAGCCTGGCAGCGTATTGACTTCGTTGAGGATAATAGAACTGTTTTTGGACAGGAAGAAATCCACACGGGACAGTCCTTTGCAGCCAAGAAGCGTATATGCCCGCAGTGCTGTCTCTCGAATTCGATCGGAATCCTGTTCCGAGATCCGTGCCGGAATGTACAGCTTCGAAGTGCCATTGACATATTTGTCATCATAGTCATAGAATTCCGCTGCCGGCTCGATCTCGCCCACGTAGGAGGCAAAAGGTGCATCATAACCGAATACAGCTACCTCCAGTTCTCTGCCTTCAATAAATTCTTCAATAATAACCTTTTCATCGTGAGTAAAGCCGATCTGGATGGCATCTTTCAGAGAGTCCAGATCTGTTGCCTTATTGACGCCAACAGAAGATCCTGCATTTGCCGGCTTCACAAACAGAGGAAATCCCAGCGTTTCTGCAATGGCAATACATTTTTCATCCAACTTGTTCAGATCACGCTGGTGCACACACGCCCACTTTGCCGTCTGGATACCATTATAATCAAGTACCGTATGGGTCATGCCTTTGTCCATGCAGACTGCACTGCTCAGAACACCGCAGCCCACATAGGGAATACGTGCCATCTCAAAGATCCCCTGAATTCTGCCGTCCTCGCCGTTTCTGCCGTGAAGCACCGGAAATACCACGTCTACTTTTTTAATGAAAGTTTCCCCATTTTCCATGGTAACAATGCCGCCATGCAGTGGATCGGGAGAAAGGATCGCCGCCGTGCAGTCCGGATTCTGTTCCCATGCACCTGTGGAAATCTCAGAGATATCGCCGGGGAAATACAGCCAGCGTCCTTTCTTGGTGATACCGATGCAGAGCACCTCATATTTCTCCTTCGGAATACTGCGGATGACATTTTCTGCTGAGATCAGCGAAACATCGTGCTCACTCGAAACGCCGCCGAACAGGACAGCTACTCTGATTTTTGCCATGTGTCAAAACTCCCTTTTCAATTGTTTTCCGGTCATTGCGCTCACTGTGCTGCATCATTGTGCATGATGATCGATAACACACCAATTGCACCAATTATTATATATCAGTTTCACATGCCGTTTTAGAACCGATACAGCTTTTTCTGTACCATTCCTTCTGAAAGAACGAATTTTTTCAGAAAAACAAGTTCCCTCAGATACCATGTCCTCTATTTTATCATAATTTACAAAAATCTGCAAGGGTTTTTTGTAAAAAAAGAGGAGCAAGTCCCGTTTTTTCCTAAGCAGAGAAAAAAATCGCAAAAACGCTTGACATTTCCGGCGAGATGTGGTATACTGAAAACACCTCTTCGTATGGGGTTTATTTTTTTGCACAAATGCGGGTCGGACGTCCCGTTTTTTTGTGTGAATATGTCCCTGCGGTACTGAGGGAGGCAAACGATTCGGATGTCTCTGAAAAGGACGATCCGGCTTCCGCATACGGAAGAAGTATAACGAGCAGGAGGTGCCGATCATGAGAGTGAAAGTAACACTGGCTTGTACAGAATGCAAGCGCCGCAACTATGTAACTAAGAAGAACAAGCGGAACAATCCGGAACGGATTGAGATGAACAAACACTGCAAGTTCTGCCGGAAGCATACGCTGCACAGAGAGACAAAGTAATGGGGGTCCAAGCAATGGCTGATATTGAAAAAAACGCCGGACAGGAAGCTGTCGAGAAAAAGGCGAAAAAGGCAGCTGCAAAAGCAGACTCCAACAAATCCGGCAGCAAGGGCAAAAAAGAAACCAAGGAAAAGAAAGGCTTCTTTTCCAGAATTGCCGGCTGGTTCAAAGACCTGAAGAAGGAATTCAAAAAGGTCGTTTGGCCGGATCGAAAGAAAGTCTTTAACAACACGCTGGTCGTTCTGGCAGTTGTTATCATCGGTTCTATTGTAGTCGGTCTTATTGATACCGGTCTGCTGAAACTGATGCAGTTCTTAATGGGACTTTCTAATTAATTTTGTGACCAGAACAGGGAGGATTTATTATGTCAGAGGCAGCAAAATGGTATGTCATTCACACTTATTCCGGCTATGAAAACAAAGTAGCCCAGGATATTGAAAAAGTGGTTGAAAACCGAAAGCTTCATGACCTCATCCTGGAAGTTCAGGTCCCTACCGAAAAGGTGACTGAGATCACAGACGGCAAAACAAAAGAAGTAGAACGCAAGACGTTCCCTGGATATGTTCTGCTGAAAATGATCTATACAGATGATACCTGGCATGTGGTCAAGAATATCCGCGGTGTGACCGGTTTTGTAGGTCCCGGATCTGAGCCGACTCCCCTTTCTGAAAAAGAAGTGGCGGCGCTGGGCGTAGATCTTGGCACAAGCGTACAGGTCAACTACGAGGTCGGCGATACCGTCATCATTTCCGGTACGGCAATGGACGGCTTCTCCGGTGTTGTACAGGCTATCAATCTGGAAGACGGCACTGTTGATGTTATGATCTCAATGTTCGGCCGTGAAACAGCGGCGACATTGCAGCTCAATCAGGTGATTCGTCAGGACGACTAATGCAATACTGCATGAATTTGCATACATGCAAAAAATCAATTCGGAATCCGGATCTCTTTCGGTTCCGGTGGGAGAGACAAATTTCGTCTCGCCATTTACCACAATATGGAGGTGTGCAATATGGCACAGAAGGTAACAGGTTTTATTAAGCTTCAGATTCCCGCAGGTAAAGCAACACCTGCTCCTCCGGTTGGCCCGGCGCTGGGTCAGCACGGTGTAAACATTATGGCGTTCACAAAGGAATTCAACGAGCGTACCAAGAACGACATCGGTATGATCATTCCGGTCGTTATCACCGTTTATGCGGATCGTTCGTTCACCTTTGTTACTAAGACACCGCCGGCAGCTGTTCTGATCAAGAAGGCCTGCGGTATCGACACTGCTTCCGGTGAGCCGAACAAGAAAAAAGTGGCTAACATCACCAAGGAACAGATCCAGAAGATCGCAGAGCAGAAGATGCCGGATCTGAATGCAGGTTCTCTTGAGGCTGCAATGAGCATGATCGCTGGTACTGCCCGTTCGATGGGTATCGTTGTCGTTGACTAACGGAAGCCGAACGTCGGTGGGAGGAAATTTCCGCTAACCGGATCAGCGTATGAGCGACCCGGTACTACCACTACACTAGGAGGATTATATAAATGAAACACGGTAAGAAATATAATGACAGCCGGAAGGCTGTAGACAGCACCAAGCAGTACGCTTCAGAAGAAGCTCTGGCTCTGGTTTGCACCAATGCAAAGGCAAAGTTCGACGAGACCGTTGAGGCACATATCCGTCTGGGCGTTGACTCCCGTCACGCTGACCAGCAGGTTCGTGGTGCAGTTGTACTGCCGAATGGTACTGGTAAGAACGTTCGTGTCTGCGTTTTCTGCAAGGAAGACAAGTACGAAGCAGCAAAGGCAGCCGGTGCGGATTATGTAGGCGGTCAGGATCTGGTGGACAAGATCACCAAGGAAAACTGGATGGACTTCGATGTAGTTATCGCTTCTCCGGACATGATGGGTCTGGTTGGCCGTCTCGGTAAGGTGCTTGGTCCCCGCGGACTGATGCCGAACCCGAAGGCTGGTACTGTAACGCCGGATGTTGCTAAAGCTATCACTGAGGCTAAGGCTGGTAAGATCGAGTATCGTCTTGATAAGACCAATATCATTCACTGCCCTATCGGCAAGGCATCTTTCGGTGCTGAAAAGCTGGTTCAGAACTTCGAGACTCTGATGGAAGCTATCGTTAAAGCAAAGCCGTCTGCTGCAAAGGGTACCTACCTGAAGTCCTGCACCGTAACTTCTACAATGGGTGTCGGCGTAAAGGTTGCTACCAGCAAGTATGGTGTCTAAGTAAGATTAAACTGTATCAAACATCCTTTGGACGTTTCAAAAAGCTCTCACTGTAGTGGGAGTTTTTTTATTCTTTTTTCAAATTTATGTATCTTCTGATGCTTCATGCAATTTCACAAATCTATTCGCAATAATGGGGAAAATATGCAGCAGAATAACAGCACCATCTCCTACAAATGCGAATATTATTCAAAAAGCTCAAGAACGGCGCAATTTCAATGTAATTTTATAGATACTCCAACACATAAAAAGAAGATGATTTCCTGCTTCTTGAACCTTGTGTAAATCTTTCCAAAAGTCCTTGACTTTTCCAGTGGGGAATAGTATACTAAAAGTATAAAAAGTCCCCGAAATTCCGGCATTTTTCCAATTTCGGGAGATTCGGAAAGGAATGATTCATTATGAAACAAACAAAATTCGTATCGCTTGCAGCGGCATGTGCTTTGTGTTTTACTTCTGTGATCACAAGTGGCCTGAACGTATCTGCCGCACAGCAAACGGACAGTGCTTCAGATGTCAAAATCATGGCTCTTGGTGATTCTATCACCGATGGCTATTGGACCGGCGGCGGCTATCGCAAGTACCTATACCACGAACTGGAGCAGAAGGGTTATTCCAACATTGATATGGTGGGACCAAAGGGCAGCAATTCAGAATCGTTCAGTTACAACGGAAAATCCGTCACTTATGACGGCAATTACGCTGGTTACAGCGGCTATGCTATCCAGTATATCACTGGTACAGAAACGCGCCAGGGAATCCTGGAAACGATCAACAGCAACTATGGAAACGGTCAGAATATGATCGAAGCTTATGACCCGGATGTAGTACTTCTCCAGATTGGCACAAACGATATCCTTAGCAACTATAACAACGGCATCATTGATCGGCTGGAAAATCTGGTAGATACGATCCTGGCAAGTATGGACGGAGAGAACGATCTTCTGTACGTTTCCACGATTCCAGACATCAATGTGGCGGAACGTTATGATTGGCTTTGGTCGTATGGTCTTTCCTATGCCGCAGATCCAGAGGGCTTTACTGCTACCATACAAGGGTGTATTGATTCCTACAATACTTCTATTCAGAATCTTGTAGCAGAAAAGCAGGCCGCTGGTGATAAGATTGCATTTGCAGACATACACAGCGTCGTAGATCAAAATACTGATCTGTATGACGGTGTACATCCAAATGAAGCTGGATATGAAAATATGGGCAATTATTGGGCAAATCTGCTTGATTCCACTTATCTGAACGGTGAAACCACTCCCGTTGAAACAACAGAACCTGCCGCAACTACCACAACGGAAAAACAGACAACAACAACAA
>NZ_DXUU01000005.1:0-29817 GCF_019417665.1 Ruminococcus sp. | reverse complement strand
ACTACTACTACTACTACTACTTCCTCTGCAACATCTGCAAAGCCTGCTGACACTACAACTACTACAAAAACAACAATAGATCCAGATGCAAAGACAATTGTTCTGGACGATGTGAAAATCGGCGAAACTTATGATTTGACACCATATCAGGATACAGATATTTCTGCGGTTTCTTTCATTTTCAGCTGTAAGCCGCAATATGGCATGAATGGCTGCGCTGCATTTGGCAATTGGGAAATGAGCCAGAACTACACCGCAGATGACCTCACGGGTACTGCCTTAACCGTATCTCTGGACAAATTCTACAATTCCATGGTTCTTTATAAATGGTACGGTGACACCGAATTGGAATCTGTAGTTCTGCACTGCGGTGATACAACAGAAGAGACAACTGTAACCACAACGACAACCACTTCTGCAACTACCACGACAACACAGCCTACAACGACAACTACTACTTCCACAACTACCACAACAACACAGCCTACAACGACAACTACCACTTCCACAACTACCACAACAACACAGCCCACAACGACAACCACCACTTCTACAACTACCACAACAACACAGCCCACAACGACAACTACTACTTCCACAACAACACAACCTACAACGACAACCACCACTTCTACAACTACCACAACAACACAGCTCACAACGACAACTACTACTTCCACAACTACCGCAACTGCACCGCCAACAACAACGCAAACAACTCCTCCGTCAGAAGATAATACAATTATTTTGACAGATGTCACCCTCGGTGAATCCTATTCACTGACAGATTATGATTATCAATCCATTGATAAAATCGTAATTGAACTGGAAGGCGAAGTTGGCTATGGCTTCGGAGGCGCATTGATTCTTGGCAACTGGACAGTACAGAATTCCTACGGACATGCTGACCTGCAAGCAGATAATACCATCACTTTTGATGTGACAAATCCGCAGGATCGCTTCACTTTATTCCGCTACTGGGGCACAATGGAACTGAAATCAGTTACGCTGTACCTCAAGTAAGCAGCATTTACACTTTCTCAAAAGCCAAACCCCCTTGCTCCGGCGAGGGGGTTTTGATTGAATTTTTTTAGATCGGAGGTAATGATGCAGTCAGTTTCAAAAAAAGCCGCAAATTATAGCCTGAAAGCTGCAGCCGGATTCCTGGGAATTGTGATTTTGTTGGGCATTATTCTACTGGTTATTCTGTTTATTGACAACACAGCTATTGCCGATCAAAAGGCAAACCTGCATGATTCCATTTCTGACACACTTGCACAGAATGAAATTGATGATGTAGAAGGCTATGGTCTGATTGTTGACGGATCTGTATACACGCTGTATTCCCTATCAGGAATTGCAGGTGCATTTGTATTCATCATTTATATCGGTATTCCACTTGCCGCTGCGCTTCTGCTTGTTCTGTTTGCAGCAATTACCAGAATTGTCTATGCCAAAAGCCGGAAGCACTTTTTCCCCTACCACATTCTTGTAATTTTGCAGCATGTATTGACAATAGCCTTTTCTGTTATCTTCCTGGCCGCAATTGCAATTGCAAGCTTTGATGCGGATATATTACTGCTCATCCCAATCATTTTGCTAATTACTGCACTGGTCAATACATTTTTAGGAATTCGATGTACATTTTTCCATAAATCATCTCCCGTCAAATTTTGATCTTCAAAAAAACGACTTTTTTCAAAAAAAGGCTTGACAAACCCAGAAAAGTGTGCTATACTATAACACGTTGTAAAACACAATATCGTATTCTAAAGACAGCTGGTGGCGTTTGCCGTAAGTCCAGCCGAGGAATGTGCAATGATTTTCTGTGAAACACAGCGCACGATTCCAGTCGGATCGTGCTTTTTTATTGCGATTTCTGATACGGTACATTTTCTATCGGAGGTGAAATCTCATGGCAAGTGAAAAGATTTTGGAAGGCAAGAAGGCTAAGGTTGTTGCTCTGACTGAACTGCTGCAGAACAGCGTATCTTTCGTTCTGGTTGACTACAAGGGCATCACCGTTGAGGATGACACAAAGCTGCGTAAGGAACTGCGTGAAGCTGGCGTAAACTATGTAGTAGAAAAGAACTCTATGCTGCGTTTTGCATTCCAGAACATGGGCATCGATGCATTTGACGAAGTGCTGCACGGTACAACTGCTGTTGCACTGTCTAACGATGACCAGACAGCTCCGGCTCGTATTCTGGGCAAGTTTGCCGAGGATCATGAGGACTTCTTCAACCTGAAGGCAGGTTATGTAGAAGGCATTGCTTATGACGCTGCTGGCGTTGCAAAGCTGTCGAAGATCCCGTCCAAGGAAACTCTGCTGGCACAGCTGGTTGGCTCTCTCCAGGGTCCGATGCAGAAGCTGGCTGCTACTCTGCAGGCTGTTGTGGACAGCAAGTCGGAAGAATCCGCTGCATAATTTTCGCAGGAATTTTTGTCCTGCACATTAAAATGATTTAAAAAGGAGATTATTATCATGGCATCTGAAAAGGTTTTGAAGTTCGTTGAAGATATCAAGGAACTGTCTGTTCTGGAACTGGCTGAGCTGGTTGAAGCAATTCAGGAAGAATTCGGTGTAACTGCTGCTGTTGCAGCTGCTCCGGCTGCTGGTGCAGGCGCTGGCGCTGCTGAGGCAGAAAAGACTGAATTCGACGTTGTACTGGCATCCTTCGGTGACGCTAAGATGGCTGTTATCAAGGCTGCGAAGGAAGCTCTGGGTCTGGGTCTGAAGGAAGCTAAGGCTGTTGTAGAATCTGCTCCGGCTACTCTGAAGGAAGCAGTTCCGAAGGCTGACGCTGAAGCTCTGAAGGCTAAGCTGGAAGAAGCTGGCGCTACTATCGAACTGAAGTAAGTTTTTTCTTACGCACATATAAAACGGGGACATCTCTTCGGAGGTGTCCCTTTTCTGTTTATTTTTCTACCATGTAAAATGCAGTACCACCATTAAAATGACACCAGGTACGCCGAGGATCACAGACTGCGCCAGATGCAAGACATTCAGTGCCGGTGTATACCCGATCAGGCTGCCGCCGTAATGCACCAGCAACAATGCCAGCAAACCGCTGCCAGAACCTATAAGAACAGAACGGATCCGATGTCTGCGGCGCAAGTAATATACCAGCATAATGCCGCCAAGCACGCCCCAGATCATCCAAAAAATTCTCTCATCCATTGGTTTTCTTCTCCTTATGTCAGTAAATATGCCAGTGCCATCAAAAGCTTCCGGTCGCATCCTTCCTTTCCGCCGTCCTTATAGATCATCGCCATAAGCGCCAGGATCAACATGGAATCTCCGTCAAATCTGGACAGTATCTCCATGGGGTTCAGTTGCGGCAGACCGCTGCGGAAAGACATGCCGTTTCTTCTGGGCGGCGGTAAATTTTGCTGCCGGCCCGGCTGTAATGGTATCGGTTCTGACTCAGACGGTTCCGGCGGATAATCCGCATAAGGTGACGGCTGTCTGTATCCAGAAGGCATTGCCGGATGTACACGCTGCTGCATTTCCTGCGCTCTCCGTGCCGCTTCTCTGCGCATTTTATTCTGTTCTTGCTGCGAAAATCGTGCCATCCACTCACCTCCTTTACAGCATGTGCGGCATGAAACAGGTGCTCAAAGCAGATCCTGTAACAATCCATTTTCTTTTACTGCGCTGAACACCGCATACAATTTCAACATTTTTACTGCCTGATCTACTTTTTTCTGGCGCTGTTCTTTCAGGTGCGGACGCAATGCCAGCAGCAGTTTTGTGTCATCGTCATTGTTCTGCATGGCGCCCATCAGTTCCTGCACCCGCAGCAGCATACTGAAATCAAAGCCGCCTTTGTCTCCGCTATCACTACTTTCAGAATCAGAGTGATTTTTTTCTTCAGATGGTGCATTTTCCTGAGAGCCATCG
Source organism: Ruminococcus sp. (assembly GCF_019417665.1). GTDB lineage: Bacteria > Bacillota > Clostridia > Oscillospirales > Ruminococcaceae > Ruminococcus_C. Next base: position 25,913 of record NZ_DXUU01000005.1, on the reverse strand, counting down.
CTTTCCCCGTCCTGCTGGAGCATCTGCGCCAGTTCCTGCAATTGCTGTAAACTCTCAGGATCTGACAGAATTGCACCCATTTTTCCAAGCATATCGTCCACGTTGTCTCACCTCTTTTATGTAGGGCGAAGCATATTCGCCCTTATTTATTGCAGTGACTTATTTTCCTGATAGCTTTTGATACAATGCTTTCGCTTGAGGTGAACTGATGAGCTTCTCCACCATCTTGGGGTTTTGCAGTACCTTTTGCAGCATTGCCGAATCCTTCTGATTCATATTTTTCAGTACTTTATCGTATTTGCCGGATTCCAGTTCCTCTTTCAGCTGCTGCGGTGGTACGCCTAGTTTCTTACTAGCTGCTGCCAAAAGCTGATCAACTTGCTTCGGGTCCAATTTCTGTCTGTCCATATCAGATGGCTCCTTTCCATATGTCCATGCGGCACCTTTTTCACGCTGCACTTTGTATTTTTCTGAAAAAGATGTTGTCATACCGCCGGATTTGTGGTATAATAAAAAGAAAGAAAAATTTTCCCCTGGGAGGTTCCTATGCGTATTCTTGTGATTTCTGATACCCATCAGAATTACCGCAATCTTGAAACAATTATCCGCCGTAATCTGGATGCGGATCTTTTTGTGCATCTGGGAGACGGCGAAAGCGAATGTGAACTGCTTCTGCGTTCCATACCGGAAATCACAGGACGGTTTCACTATGTCAAGGGCAACTGCGACTTCGGCAGCAGTTATCCTATCAGCAAAACCATCGACCTGATGCCAGGTCATCGCCTCTTCGCCACCCACGGTCACCGTTATCAGGTCAAATATACCCTGGATTGGCTGACCCAGGCTGCCCGGGAAGAGGGCTGCGATATTGCCCTGTATGGGCACACCCACCAATCCCGGTCTGCCTATGAAAACGGCGTTTATGTGCTGAATCCAGGCAGTGCATCCTGCCCGAGAGATGGAAATCCGCCTTCGTTCGGCTTAATTGACGTTTCCAGTGCAGGTGTCATGACCAATGTGGCTTTCCTCAGCCCTACCTCCGACTTCGGAAACGTCCGCATCTGATTCCTATATCAACATATGCAAATGCCGGCGTTTTGTGCATTTTCAATGACAAAAAGGAGCATCACCCCATGAAACATCTCACTCTTCGCCGTTCCTGCCTCCGGGACGAACTGCGCCGCTATCTTCTAGCATTTCTCCTAGGTTTTGGCAGTTTGCTTGTAGTTGTCATACCAATTATGATCGCAGACGGCGGCTATTTTATCTACTACGGTGATTATAATTCTCAGCAGATCCCCTTCTATAATCTTGCCAATGACGCTGTGCGAAGCGGCAGTCTGGGCTGGAACTGGTACACTGATCTAGGCGCTAACTTCATCGGCTCTTACGCCTTTTACCTTCTGGGCAGTCCCTTTTTCTGGATCACCACCATCCTGCCACGCAGTTGGGTGACATTCTCCATGCCCTTTCTCCTCTGCCTGAAACATGGCATTGCCTCGCTGACCGCCTACGCCTACATCCAGCGCTTTGTCCGCAATAAGGATGCCGCACTCATCGGCGGTATGCTGTACGCCTTTTCCGGGTTTCAGCTGTTCAATATTTTCTTCAATCACTTCCAGGATGTCACCGCATTCTTCCCCTTGCTGCTCATTGCTATGGAAGAATGCGTGAATCAGAACCGCCGAGGTGTTTTTGCGCTTTCCGTGGCACTCCTCGCCATGATCAACTATTTTTTCTTTACAGGACAAGTGGTTTTTCTGGTGCTATACTTCACTGTCCGCTGTTTTTCCAAAGACTTTCATGCTACGCCAAAGAAGTTCTTTATACTGCTTCTGGAAGCTGTCATCGGCGTTATGATTGCCTGTGCCATCCTGCTGCCAGCTGCTCTTGCCGTCCTGGAAAACAACCGGGTATCAGAACACCTCTATGGCATGGACATGGTTGCCTACAACGACCGCACCAGACTCTGGCGAATCCTGCTGAGCCTATTCATGATCCCAGACGTTCCTGCACGCCCCAATCTGTTTTCTTCAGACAATGCCAAGTGGGCATCCATCGGCGGTTATCTGCCGCTGTTTTCCATGGCAGGAGTCCTGTCTTTCCTGAAACAGCGTGACGGACACTGGGCAAAACGGCTGACACTGATTTGCGCCGTCTGCGCCTGTGTTCCCATTCTCAATAGTGCATTCTATGCACTGAACGGCTCGTATTATGCACGATGGTTTTACATGCCCATCCTCATTCTCGCCTTGATGACTGCCTATGCGTTGGACAACCGGGAGATCCAGTGGAAATACGGTTTCCGCATTTGCTTCGGCTTTATGGCAGCATTCGGACTTATCTCCCTGCTGCCCACCAAGGAAGATGACAAAGTCAAATGGTTCTCCTTTGCAGAATATCCCCTGCATTTCTATCTGGTGCTTGCCATCTGTATAGGCGGACTGCTGGTAGGCGCCTACCTGCTGCGCCGCAGACAAAAGAGAAAGCTGTTCATGCGGCTCACGTTGATATACACCACTGGTTTCTGTATTGCCTGCACCATGACCGTGGTTTATTTTGGTACATTTGCACCGACACGTGCACACACTTACGTAGATCAGGCAATTGACCCGGAACAGGAGACCTCCGTTTTCGTTTCAGAGGATGATTTTTTCCGGGTGGATATCTCCGAAAACTGCGACAATTACCCCATGTTCTGGAAGCTCCCTTGTATGCGGACATTTCACAGCATTGTACCGACATCCATCATGGAATTCTACGACAGTCTCGGTATTACACGAGATGTGGCATCCCGTGCTGATACCTCTTATTATGCACTGCGTGGTCTGTTCTCTGTAAAATACTATTTCAAACAGGAAGAGATCATGATGCTTAGCGATACAGAACCAACCATCGATCTGCCCGGTTTTGAATACGAAACCACAGAAAACCGATTCCAGCGATTCTGCAACACAGCATATGTCCCCATGGGATTCACCTTCGATACCTATGTTTCCGAAAGTACCTGGAATGGTACGGCAAAAAATCAGCGTACCAATCTACTCATGCGTGCACTGATCTTATCGGATGAACAGATCGACCAGTACGGCGATTGGATGCAGCCCCTTTCTACAAAAGATGTCCGTATGACAGAAACGGACTATTTGGCAGAATGCGGAGAACGTGCCGCATCTGCCTGTGATACGTTTTCTTACGACTCCGACGGATTTGAAGCGACCATTACCTTGGACAGCCCGAACCTGGTCTTTTTCAGTGTTCCCTATGACGATGGATGGAGTGCCACTGTCAACGGAAAACCTGTTTCCGTTGAAAAGGTAGATATCGGATTCATAGCTGTTCCAGTGGAAGCCGGAGATAATACAATTGTGTTTACCTACGAAACACCCGGACTGAAAGCCGGAATCTGGATCACCCTGAGCGGCGTGGTATTGCTGGTGGGCTATTTGCTCATCTGCCATAAAATTGTAAAGCGCACGCCGGCAAATGAAGTGATCTCCTGCATAGATTATCCGGAATCAGCAGAAGCTGCTGCTCTGGCAGCTTTGGAGGAACAGACGGATATAGAATCGATTTCAGAAGCACAAGAAAAAAACAAATAAGGAGGATTCCACATGCACTTACAGGAAGAAACCAAAGCAAGCGAAAAAACCTATCAGGGAAAGGTATTCTATGTCACAAAAGACACAGCACAGTTAGAAGACGGTCAGCTGGTACAGCGTGATGTCGTGCACCATTCCGGCGGCGTCTGTGTTGTGCCCCTGACGAAAAACAACACCGTGCTCATGGTGAAACAATTCCGCTACCCCATGCAGCAGGTAACACTGGAAATTCCGGCAGGAAAACTGGAACCAGGCGAAAATCCGGCAGAATGCGGCAGACGGGAACTCCGGGAAGAAGTGGGGCGCACCTGCGGCAAATACACCAGTCTGGGGACACTCTTCCCTACACCCGCATATGATACAGAGATCATTCACATGTATCTTGCCCAGAAGCTTTCTGAGCCGGAAGCGCAGGATCTGGATGAAGAAGAATTTCTCGATATAACAGAATTACCGCTGGAAGAAGCGGTGCAGATGGTGCTGCGTGGAGAAATCCCCGATGCCAAGACACAGATCGCTCTGCTGAAAACTTATGTTCTCCTACAAAAAGAACAGTAAATTTTAGAGCCTGTTCAGCATCTTTTCGCACGCATCTTGCTTGCATCTTTTCTGGGAGATTTTGCGAAAATACTCGGAAATCCACAAAGGATTTCCTCCGTTTTTCACTTCATCTCCCAAAAAATCTGACTGCGCAATCTGCGCACGCCCAGATACTGAACAGACTCTTAGTTCATTGCATTTCCGCAAAACAAAAAAGCCGCAGGCAATTTCGCCTGCGACCCGGTTCTTATAGCAACGATAATTTATACAATTGCATCTGCTGTCGGTACAGTGGCTTCTGCCTCGGCTTCGGCTTCAACCAATGCCAGATGCTGGTGGTATGTTTCCAGAATCCGCTCTTCCATCATCTTTCTGGCAGAAGCAGAAATGGGATGCACAATGTCACGGAACACACCATTTTCATCCTTACGGCTGGGCATTGCCACAAAAAGTCTTTCATCTCCTTGCACGACCTTAATATCGTGCACTGCCAGCATGTTGTCAATTGTCACAGAAACAACTGCACGCAGTCGTCCCTCGGTGATGATCCGTCTGATTTTGATATCTGTGATTTCCATATGATGACCTCCTCCATTTGCAGCGAGTGATTTATCTGTACATTATTCACTCGCACGAAATACATTTTCGTAACAAAAAAAGGAGACAGCGCTGCCCGAAAGAAACGCTTCTCCTTTGAATTACGTTACCTCTCAGTATACACCATAAATTTGAAAAAAACAACAAGGAAAAAGGTGATTTTTTTGAACAATGATATTTTAAAGGGAAAAAAGCACATTCATTTTATCGGAATTGGCGGCAGCGGCATGTATCCCCTGGCGCAGATCCTCCACGCACGGGGATTTTATCTCACTGGTTCAGACAACAACGAGACAGAAACATTGCAGGCAGTCCGTGATATGGGGATCCCGGTTTATTTGGGACAGCGTGCTGAGAATATCGAAGGTGCAGACCTCATCGTCCACACCGCCGCCATTATGGCAGACAATCCGGAACTGATTGCTGCGAAAGCAAGCGGTGTGCCGGTACTGGAACGCAGCGAACTGCTGGGCATTGTTACCAGCTGGTATGACAATGCCATTTGCGTTGCCGGCACCCACGGCAAAACCACAACTACTTCCATGGTGACGCAAATTCTCTTCACAGCAGGCGTGGATCTGTCCGCATTTATCGGCGGAAAGCTCCCCTGCATCCATGGCAGCGGCAGAAGCGGCTCCAGCGATATTATGACCTGCGAGGCATGTGAATTTGTAGATACGTTCCTGAAACTGTACCCGGATATTGCAGTGCTCCTGAATATCGATGCCGACCATCTGGATTATTTCGGCACAGTGGAAAACATCATCAAGTCCTTCCACAAGTTCTCCGAACTGACGAGCAAGGCAATTATTTACAATGGCAGCGACGCCAATACCTGTAAGGCAGTAGAAGGTATCACCGGCAAGGAACTGATCACCTTTGGTACAACACCAGACTGCGACTATTATCCGGCGAATATACAACATGTTTCCGGCCTGGAGACTCACTTCCAACTCATGCACCACGGCGCATCTCTGGGTGAGATCATTCTGCATGTTGCCGGAGAGCACAATGTGCTGAATGCTACAGCAGCAGCGGCGGCGGCAATGTATGTAGGCGTTTCCTTTGAGGATGTGGCAAAGGGATTGGCTGAATTCCGTGGTGCAGGCAGACGCTTCGAGAAAAAAGGGGAGGTAAACGGCATTACCCTGGTGGACGATTATGCCCACCATCCCACAGAACTGACCGCTACCCTGAAAGCAGCGATGGCAATGCCGTTCCATAAGGTATGGGCGGTATTCCAACCCTTCACTTTCTCCCGGACTGCCATGCTGCTGGAGGAATTTGCCGAGGCACTATCCATCCCCGACTGCGCTGTGCTGACGGATATCATGGGTTCCCGGGAAAAGAACACTTACAATATATTCACACGACAGCTGGGCGAAAAGATCCCCGGTGCAGTCTGGTTTCCGCAGGACGAAAGCAATCCGGAAACAACGGACGAACGGAAATATGCCAACTTCGATCAGGTCGTTCAGTATGTCTGCGACCATGCACAGCCGGGAGATCTGGTGATCACACTTGGCTGCGGTGATATCAACAAGGTAAATAAACTGATTCTGGAAGAACTGGAACGACGGAATACAGAAAAAGTTTAAATTTTTGCTTGCTGCACATTGTGGTTTCCGCTTATAAATACAAGCTCGGTTGGATAAATAAAATGTGATTTTACAGATGCTCTGCTGAAAAATTTGCAAAAAAAGCTTTTCAATCCTCGAAAAATGTTGTATAATAAGAAGAATGGCACAGGGTGTATTCCTTTCCCTGCGCCGGAACAAACTGAAAGGAACTTAACGCTATGTCAAATAAAGTGAAAGTAGTCATCTGCGGCAAAGACTTCACTCTGCAAACCGCAGAATCTTCTAACTACGTTTTCGGGCTGGCACGGACGCTGGAATCCCGTATCACAGAAATTACTGATTCCAACAGCAGCGCTTCACCCTTTACCGCCGCTATTATGGTTGGTCTGGCTACCCTGGATGATCTGAACAAAGCAAATGCTAAGTTGGACAGTCTCCGTGACCAGTCCAAAGAATATGTGGACGAAGCCGGAAAGACACGTCTGGAACGGGATGCTGCTTTACAGGAAGTAGCAGCGCTTCGCTCCAGGGTTGCCGAACTGGAACGGGAACTGCGTGAGAAAAACGTCAAATGAGGACACCCGAAATACTTGCTCCCGCAGGTGCACCGGAATCCCTGTTGGCAGCACTTCGGTGCGGTGCAGATGCGGTCTATGTAGGCGGAAAAGCCTTTTCTGCCCGGCAGAATGCGGAAAATTTTGACCTGCCCCAATTGGAAGAAGCAGCTCGCCTCTGCCATCTCTATGGCGCAAAGCTTTACCTGACGGTCAATACATTGATATTGGACGAGGAATTTCCTGCACTGACACAATATATTAAGGAAGCAGCTGCCTGCGGCGTGGATGCCTTTTTGGTGCAGGATCTCGGTGTGCTGGACTGCATTCGCCGAGCAGTACCGGATGCGCCTATACATGCTTCCACTCAGATGACCATTCACACCCCGGAAGGCGCACGCTGGGCAAAAGAACAGGGACTGACCCGTGTGGTTGTTTCCAGGGAACTATCCCGACAGGAAATTGCTGCAATCTGTCAATGTGGCATTGAAGTGGAACAATTTGTCCATGGTGCTCTTTGCATGAGTGTATCCGGTCAGTGCGGTTTGTCTGCGGTCATTGGCTCACGAAGCGCCAATCGGGGACGCTGCGCCCAGGCATGCCGTCTCCCCTTTTCGGCAGCAGGGAAAACTGACAGCTGTGCCCTTTCCTTAAAAGACCTCTGTCTCGTACCCTATGTGGCGCAGATGGCAGAGAATGGCGTGGCTTCGCTGAAAATTGAGGGTAGATGCAAGCGCCCGGAATATGTTGCCGTCGCTGTCACCGCCCTGGTACAGGCTCGGGACGGTATAGAACCAGATCTGGAAACACTGCGTGCAGTGTTTTCCCGCAGTGGCTTTACAGATGGATATTATACCGGAAAGCGCCGGGATATGTTCGGCACACGCCAGAAAGAAGATGTACTTCGTGCAAAAGAAGTACTCCCGAAGCTGAAGCAGCTTTACCAAAAGCCTGTAGGGCGTGTTCCCTTGACCATGTATGTTTCGCTGGAAGAAAATTTGCCAGTACAGCTGACTGTCCGGGATACGGACGGAAATACAGTTACTGTTTCCGGCGATATACCGCAAAAAGCACAGAACAAACCGACAGATACAGCACAATTGGAACGCCAGTTGGGAAAACTCGGCGGTACCATTTACTTCCTGGAGCATCTGACTGCTGACTGCGACGGCGTGAGTATACTCCCGGCATCTGCCCTGAATGCACTGCGCCGTGACTGTACTGCAAAACTGGATGCAATGCGCATTACTGCAAATACACCCAAATACACCCTTTGCAATATACCGCCCATTCCGGAACAACCAGCAAGTTCGGCATTGCCTTTCTATCGCATACAGATTTCCGGCTGGACAGAACAGGCGAAACAGCTTTTGCAGGATTCTTCGACAGAAGCACTGCTGCTCCCGACATATGCCGTAACGGATGCCATTCCGGAACAGCTGAGAAATCGGATTTTCCTGACACTCCCCCGATTCTGCGCCGATGAAAAAAAAGTGCTGCAATGGCTGGAACATGCCGCAGCGTTGGGATTTTCCCATCTGGTCTGCGAAAACCCAGCTCATTTGCGTATGGGAACATCCCTGGGATTTTTTCTCCACGGCGGTCTGGGACTGAACGCTGCAAACCGATACTGTCTGAACTTTCTAAAATACCAGAGTCTTGTGGATACGATCCTATCACCAGAACTCACTCTAGCACAGACACGAGGTTGTACGGGAATGCCCATTGGTGTTTATGCCTACGGGTATCAGCCGGTGATGACCATGCGAAATTGTCCCATTCAGGCAGAAGTTGGATGTAAAAGCTGCAATCACTGCCTCACAGACCGCACGGGACGGCAATTTCCCATATATTGCAACAAAAACGCCGGTATCACAACCATGTACAATGCCGTTCCCACCTGGATGGCAGACAAGGCGGATGCCCTTTCACATGCGGCATTCCTGCTGCTGGACTGTACGCTTCAACCTGATCCGCTGTCTATCCTGCGTGCCTATGAAAACCGCAGCATAGCAACAGAACCAATCACACGCGGCTTGTTTTATCGCGGCGTCGAGTAAAAAGATATTCAGGGCAATACCGCACAAAGATTGTACGTCAGATGTGCAGTCAGATTTTTCGTCAGATGAAGCAAAAAGCGGAGTGAATACTTTATGTATTCACGAGCATTTTTGTGAAATATGACGGAAAATATGCAAACATATGACGTGCAAAGCCGTCAGGCGGTCTTTGCGCGGTGTTGCCGCAGGCACTTGTCTGAGCATGCTCAAATTGGTAAAAACACAGGAGGAATTTCATATGTATCTATCTATTCAGCGGCTGCGTCCGGATGCACAGCTTCCAAGACGTGCCACAGCGGACAGCGCCGGCTACGATCTGTATGCGCTGCCGGATGTGTCCGTTACCATTCAGCCCGGAGATATCTGCAAGATCCCTACAGGCATTGCCGTTGCACCGTCCCGTCCGGATGTGGCACTTTGTATTTTCCCACGTTCCGGCTTGTCCACAAAACACGGCATTACACTTGCAAACAGTGTAGGATTAGTAGACAGCGATTATCGCGGTGAACTGCTGGTGCCCCTGATCAACCATGGAAAAGAACCGTTCACTGTGGAACAGGGTATGCGTATTGCTCAGCTGGTGGTACTTCCCATTCTGACACCAGAACTTCATGAAGTATCGGAACTGAACGAAACTACACGCGGTGCAAGCGGCTTCGGCGCAAGCGGGCTGTCCTGACATACCAATTGAAAAGAAAGGAGACTGTATCCCAAACGGAATACATACGATACACATGAAAAAGATCCTTGTTTATATTGCCAGCATTGTGGTGGCACTGGTACTGGGCGGTGTCATTGGAAATCTCTGCGCTGAGATTGCACCGCTGAGTTGGCTGGATTACGCACCGCCTCTACATATTGATACCCGTGACTGGAACTGGTATATTGCAGATGTTACCTTCGGTTTTCAGTCCAAATTCAATATTGCGCAACTAATCCTGACCATTGTCGCTATCTTTACAGCACCGAAAATCAATTCGCTGATCGGAAAAAAATAATATGAGCCGAAAAGGCACTTTAGTCTGTTTATATAATATGCTGTAATTTTTCCATTTGCTTTTCACCTATTTTTTACAAATATACTAAATTTTGATTCTACAGAAAATTCCCGAAAAAACGATTGTCAACCTATAAAATTCGTGGTATAATGGAATCATACCGGACGAAACATACTTCCGGACACACTGCACCGCTTTCGGCAGCAGTGTTCTATTCTCTATGGATGGTTCATCTTGTTTTTTACCATACGGTTCAGAATGAAAAATGTTTCTGCACCCAAAGGAGCACATAACATGTTTACAAAAGATATCGGCATTGATTTAGGAACAGCAAATACCCTCGTCTATCTGTGCGGCAAGGGTATTATTATACGAGAACCCTCTGTTGTAGCGGTAAATACCCACACAGACCGGGCAAAATATGTAGGAAAAGAAGCTAAGGACGTCATCGGACGCACCCCTGGTTCTATTGTAGCAGTGCGCCCTCTCAAGGATGGTGTCATTGCAGATTTTGACACCACCACCATTTTATTGCAGGAATTCATCCGCAAGGCCATGCGAGGGAAAATGTTCTCCCGGGCACGTGTCATCATATGTATTCCCTCCGGCGTCACTGCCGTAGAGCGCCGTGCAGTACGGGATGCCGCAGATCATGCGGGTGCTCGGCCTGTCATGATTGTGGAAGAGCCTATGGCGGCTGCGATCGGTGCTGGACTTCCTACGACAGAACCTACGGGCTGCATGGTAGTGGACATCGGCGGCGGTACAAGCGAGGTTGCTGTTATTGCATTGGGCGGCATCGTTGTCTCGAAAAGCGTCCGCTGTGCCGGAGATGAATTTGACACTGCTATTATCAACTATATTAAAAAACGCTACAATCTGCTCATTGGCGAGCGAACTGCTGAGAGCATCAAGATCCAGATCGGCTCGGCATATCCCGTTGACCGTGACGAAGTGATGCAGATCAAAGGACGCAACCTCATGAGCGGTCTGCCAGAGAATATAAATATCAGTTCTAAAGAAGTTCGAGAAGCACTGTCCGAACCACTTTCCCATATTGTAGACGCAATACGCTATACCCTGGAGCAGACACCACCGGAACTGGCGGCAGACATCATTGACCATGGCATTACGCTGACTGGCGGCGGTGCACTTCTGCGTGGGTTGGATCAGCTGATCCATAAAGAAACCGGTATGCCCGTTTATATTGCAGAGTATCCCCTGGACTGCGTGGCAGAGGGCACCGGAAAGATCTTGGAAAATCTGGACAAATATCGGGACGCACTCTCAGATGAATCCCGATTTGCCTGACCGGCGGAAAAATCAAGTACTGCACGTTTTCTCACAAAATAAGAGAAACACTGCTGTCTGACGAACACATAGGAGGCTTCACTCATGGGCGGTTTTTTCCGCAGCAAAAAATTTCGCATTATTCTCTGCATCATTGCCCTGCTGATCGGCATGATGCTCTATGCCGTCACACAAGACGGTTATACCCTGCCCACCACCGGTTTCATCGGGAAGATCTGCAATCCCATCCGCTCTGTTTCAAACCGGATCTCAGACAGTGTGGAAAATACGCTAGACGCCTTTACCCGATCTAAGGAATACCAACAGGAAAACGAGGAATTACGTCAGCGTGTGGCTGAACTGGAATATCAACTGGTGGACTACCATAAGACCCAACAGGAACTGACTGATTTGGAGGGTTTCATGGGTGTCAAAGAAGATCACGAGGACTTTGTGCTCTCTGATCCCTGCACCATTATTGGATATGTAGAAAACGACCCGTTTCACGCCTTTTACATTGACAAAGGCAGTGAAGACGGGCTATCCGTGTATGATCCAGTGGTAACGGCGGAAGGGCTTGTAGGCATTATTTCCGAGATTTCCGAAACCTATGCCACTGTGGAGACCATCTGTTCGCCCAATCTTTCCATCGGCGCAGAAGTCTCCGGGAAGTCGGAATCCGGTATTGTAGAGGGGGATATTACCCTTTCCTCGTCCTATCGCTGCCGGATGATCTATCTGGAAAAGGACACCACTTTGGAAAAAGGCGACCTGGTCATCACTTCCAATTCTGTAGGAATTTTCCCCCAGGGCTACCCGATTGGTTCTGTAGAATCCATTGAGCCTATGGAAAGCGGTCTGAGCTATTGTGCCGTGATCCGTCCATCCATAGATCTAGAGAACCTGTCCAATGTCATTGTTGTCACCGATTTTGCCGGAAAGGAGCAGCAAAATGCGGCGAACTAAACCTTTTCTTCCTATTTCAAAAAGGCCAAAACACCCAAAAGTACGCAATACCATCCGCTGGGTGCTCTATTTTCTCTGCATTTTTCTTGCTTTTGTAACGGCAAACAGCGGTGATACCATAAAGCCATTGCTTCTGATTCCCGTGGCACTATGTATTTCATCCGTATCAAGCATGTTTATTGCCGGCGGCATCGGCATCCTGTGTGGTCTGCTCATGGATATTTCCACAGGCTCACTCCTTGGATATCACGGTATTCTGCTCTTTCTTCTCTGCATGGCGACCTCATTGTTCTACGATCGTCTTCTACAGCAGCGTTTCCTGAACATGGTGTTTTTCACATTTATGGCAGCATTCCTTGTGACCGGCTTTGATTTTGTATTTCAATATGCCATCTGGGGATATGAAAACGTGTCCTATCTCTACGTGCACCATTCCCTGCCGTGCCTATTATATACCACCATCAGTGGTGCTGTATGCTATCCCATTTTTGCATTGATCCATCGGTTCCTACTGCCAAAACGACGACGTACCATTGAAAAAAAGGTGAAACCGCTGGAGGAAACGACCTGATCTGTATTGACCCTATCACCCTATCTCATTCAGAAAGGAGATCCACATTATGAAACGTACCGCATCCAGTTATGTCAAGCTTTCTCTTGCCAGTCTATTGGTATTGGTTTCCTGCTGCCTTTGTGCCTGGCGGCTTATGAAAATTCAGATTGTAGAAAGTGAAACTTATACTGCAAAAAACGTTTCTACGCAGAAATATACCCAGACCATCAGCGCCACACGGGGTGAAATTGTGGACTCTGAGGGAAATTCGATCATAGAAAACAAAGTCGGTTACAACGTCATTATTGAACCGGACACCTTTCCAGAGGATAATACTGAAGGGAACCATATTCTTCTGTCGCTGACGGAAATTCTGGATGAAAACGGGGAAGAATGGAGTACTTCACTGCCTGTTTCAGAGACGCAGCCCTATACCTTTACTAACGACGAGGATGCGGTGGAAAAGCTCAAAGAAAATCTGAACATGAATGTTTATGCCACCGCAGAAGACTGCATGTATCAACTCATGAAGGAATATGACATTGACGATTCCTACACGCCGGAGCAACAGCGCACACTTGCCGGCATCCGTTACGAAATGCAGCTGCGGGGATTTTCTCTCAGCAATCGATTTACACTGGCAAAGGATGTCTCCATAGAAACTGTGACGGAATTGAAAGAACGAGGCGTTACACTCCGGGGCATGGATATTGTGGAAGAGGCGATCCGCTCTGTAGCACAGGGCGATATTGTTACCCACGAAATCGGCACGGTGGGACCAATTTATGCAGAAGAATATGAAACACTGAAAGAAGAAGGTTACGATCTGGACGATACGGTGGGCAAAAGCGGCATTGAACGTGCTATGGAAAGTACCCTTCGAGGCAGCGACGGCATCAAAGAGATCACCGTACAGAATGGCCAGGTCATCTCCTCTGAGATCACTACACCAGTAACCGCCGGAAGCACCGTACAGCTCACTGTGAACAGCGATTTTCAGCGAGAATTGCAGAAGATCCTTGACGATTTTATCGCCAATTTTGACAATCTTCGGGATGAAAAAACAAAGGATCTCGACAAGGTGGAATGCGGCGCTATTGTGGTGCTGAATGCCAAGGACAGCGGCGTGCTAGGCATGGTAACAGCGCCGACCTATGATCTAGAAGACTACATGACCGATTATAATTCTGTTCTTAATGCAGATAATGCGGAGAACAAGCCTTTGGTGAATCGTGCCACTGACGGTCTGTATCGTCCTGGTTCGACGTTTAAAACGATCACCGCAACTGCCGGACTCAACGAGGGTATTATTAGCGGCACTTCTACCTATAATTGCGGACACATTTATCACTTCAAAGATCATGACTATAATTGTACCGGCTATCACGGTGATATTTCCATTACACGTGCCCTTCAGGTGTCCTGTAATATCTTCTTCTATAAGCTTTCAGAAGAACTAACCATTGACCGTATCTCAGACTATGCCACAAAGTTTGGGCTGGGACAATCCACTGGTCTGGAAACCGGCGATAAAGCCGGTCATCTCTCTAACCCGGAATCCTTTGCAGAACTTGGTGCAGACTGGACCGTAGGACAGGTTCTGCAAAGCGCTATCGGTCAGGGTGAATGGGCTGTGACACCCCTGCAAATGGCGAATGTTGCATGCACCATTGCCAATAACGGTACACGCCATCAGCCCCATCTGGTGGACAGTATCTGGGACTATAACCATACCACCTGTCTGGAAGAAATCGAACCGATAATTGCAGAACAAATCCAGCCGTTAAATGACAGTGTATTCCAATATGTGGAAAACGGTATGATTGCTGCATCCACAAACAATTTCCCATCTCGGTACTCCCTGTCAAATCTGGGCTTTGATGTTGCCATCAAGACTGGTACACCCCAGGTCAGCGGACGAACTCAAGATTCTTTCTTTATCGGTTATGCGCCGGCAGATGATCCGGAGATCGCATTTGCAGGCGTTATTGAGGGCGGCGAGTATTCTAAGTACATGATCCGTTCCATCATCCAGGCATATCAAAAAACCGTCAAGGGTGAAAATATTTCTGTGGATACGGTGGGCGCAGTTACGACAGACACCACACAAATGACCGGTTCTTCAACGGGAACCGAAACAACCACATCTGGTCAATGACGCTTTTCGTCAAATTGTATAAAGAACATCGTGGGAAGCACCATATATTTCACAATTTTATAATTTTCTGGCGTAAATACTTTGACAAATCCGGATTTTGTGGTATAATAAGCATAGAAGATTTTTGCCGGAAAATATGACAGAACAACTCCGGGATCTTATTGTATTCCGTTTGATAATTTATATACAATATGGAAAGGACTGATTATTTCACATGACAATTGCTTTGATTGCCCATGACGCAAAAAAAGAACTCATGATTCAATTTTGCATCGCTTATTGCGGCATCCTGTCCCGGCACACCCTCTGTGCAACTGGCACTACTGGAAAACAAGTGGCAGAAGCAACAGGACTACGGATTCAGCGCTATCTCAGCGGATCTCAAGGCGGTGATCAGCAGATCGCAGCTCGTATTTCTTGTAATGAAATTGATGTGTTGCTCTTCTTCCGGGATCCTATTAATCGGAAAGCGTCTGAGCCTAACGAAATGAACCTGCTGCGCCTCTGCGATGTGCACAATGTTCCCGTCGCAACGAATATTGCAACAGCAGAAGCACTGATCATGGCACTGGAGCGAGGCGATCTGGATTGGCGAGAAATTGGCAATCCGACGATCTGATCAGACAGTCCATGACAAACTTATACAGTACATCACGTTTGATTCTCTCCCCTTTTTCGGAAGGGGAAATTTTTTGCAGTCCGGCAATCTGCCACATGGCAATGCAGCGGATTTTGCTCTTAGGAGGTTATTCACAATATGGCAAATAAAATCACACGACCGCTGGGCACAGAGGATGTGACGCCAAAACAAATCTACAAATGGTACACTGTTGAACGTCTGGCACGAGAAACAGCAGAAAGCTTCGGGTTTCATGAAGTGCGCATTCCAACCTTTGAGAACACCAATCTGTTCCTGCGCTCTGTAGGAGAGACCACCGATGTGGTACAAAAAGAAATGTATACCGTCAAAGCGAAAGAAACGGAATTCACACTGCGACCAGAGGGCACTGCCGGTACCATTCGTTCCATGCTCCAAAATGGTATGCTGAACGATGCTTTGCCCCAGAAAGTCTATTACATCCTCTCCTGCTTCCGCCACGAACGGCCCCAGGCAGGCAGACTCCGTGAATTCCACCAGTTCGGCATTGAAATGGCAGGAAGTCAGGGACCGACTTCCGATGCAGAGATCATTGCGCTGGCAAAAACCATCCTGGACAATGCTGGACTAAAAAATATCGCCCTGCACATCAACTCCATCGGCTGTCCCACTTGCCGTGCGGAATATCACAAGGCACTGCGAGCATACTTTACTCCCCGTAAAGACGAGCTGTGTGACACTTGCCTGACCCGTTTGGAGAAGAATCCTATGCGGCTTCTGGATTGTAAAAGTCCGATTTGTGCAGAAATTGGCAAAGATGCACCGCTGATCCTGGATTATCTCTGCGATGACTGCAAGGCACATTTTGAAAAGCTTCAGGAATATCTGAGAGCCATGGATATTGACTTCATGATTAATCCGAAAATTGTCCGTGGTCTGGATTATTATACGAAAACCGTATTTGAATTTATTACCACAGACATTGGTGCACAGGGCACGGTCTGCGGCGGCGGCAGATATGACGGTCTGATCGAACAAATGGGCGGAAAGCCTACGCCGGCAATGGGCTTTGCCATGGGTTTGGAACGGCTGATCCTCACCATGGAGAGTCAGGGCTGTGACTTTGAGCAGCCGAAAACCTGTGATCTGTACATTGCGCCTATGGATGAAGCAGCCGTTCCCAAAGCAATGCAGTTGGGACAGACACTGCGTGTGTCCGGCTATCAGGTGGAATATGACCTGATGGAGCGTGGACTGAAGGCTCAGATGAAATATGCCAACAAGATCGGTGCAGCCTTTGTCATGGTACTGGGCGAAAACGAGCTGAACACCGGAAAAGCAAAGTTAAAAAATATGCAGACTGGTGAACAAACAGAAATTGCACTGGATGAAACATTTGAGGAAAAATTTGACGATATTGCCGTGCAGTTCATGTTTCATGATATTGTAGAGGATTTCGAAAAGGAGTGTCAACTGTAATGGATTTCATGAAAAAATTGCGCCGCACTTGCTATTGCGGCGAAGTGACAAAAACAGGAGAAACTGTAGTTGTTGGCGGTTTTGTCCAGAAAGTCCGGAATCTCGGAAACCTGATCTTCATTGATCTTCGTGACCGCACAGGAATCGTCCAGCTGGCGTTCAATGACCAGACAGATCGTGCTGTTTTCGAAAAGGCAGCTTCCTGCCATAGTGAATATGTGCTCATGGCAAAAGGTGTTGTGGCAGAGCGTTCCAGCGTCAATCCAGATATGAAAACCGGTGCAGTCGAAATTCTCGTAGATGATTTGCGGGTTCTGTCCAAAGCCCAGACACCGCCCTTTGCCATTACAGATGAGACAAAGGTCAATGAGGAGCTCCGTCTGAAATATCGCTACCTGGATCTTCGCCGTGCACCGCTTCAGCATAACCTTATGATGCGTCACAAAATTGCGCTGGCAGCACGGGAATATTTCTATGCAAACGATTTCATTGAGATCGAAACACCCATGATGATGAAGTCTACCCCGGAAGGTGCCCGCGACTATCTGATCCCGTCCCGTGTACACAACGGCAAATTCTATGCCCTGCCCCAGTCGCCGCAGATCTACAAGCAGCTGCTCATGGTATCGGGCATGGATCGGTACATTCAGATCGCACGCTGCTTCCGTGACGAGGACCTGCGTGCTGATCGTCAGCCGGAATTCACCCAGATCGACCTGGAAATGTCCTTTGTAGACGTTGAAGATATTCTCCAGATGACTGAGGGCTTTGTACAGTATCTATTCAAAAAGGTATTGGATATGGATATCCCTACTCCCCTGCCTCGTATGACCTATCAGGAAGCCATGGAGCGCTACGGTTCAGACAAGCCGGATACTCGTTTTGGCATGGAATTGCAGGATCTGTCCGAGGTTGTCAAGGATGTGGACTTTATGGTATTCCGTTCGGCATTGGAAGCCGGCGGCAGCGTCCGGGCGATCGTGGCAAAAAATGCAGCTTCTATCCTGACACGAAAGGAAATCGACAAGCTGACAGAAAAGGCAAAGAGCATTGGTGCAAAAGGTCTGGCATATATCCGTTGGAATGACGAAAAACCAACCTGTTCCTTTACAAAATTCCTGCCGGAGGGTAAGCTGGAGGAAATCTTGTCTCATCTGAACTGCGAACAAGGTGACGTGGTACTGGTTGTTGCAGACAAGAACAAGGTGACACTGCCGGTACTGGGTGCACTTCGTCTGGAACTGGCAAAGAAACTGGAGTTGATTCCCGAGGGACAGTTCAACTTCCTGTGGATCACCCAGTTCCCGTTCTTCGAATGGGACGAGGACAGTCAGACATGGGTGGCAATGCATCACCCGTTCACCATGCCTATGGATGAATGTCTACCCTATCTGGACAGCGATCCGGGCAAGGTAACGGCTAAGGCGTTCGACCTGGTACTCAACGGCACGGAGCTTTCTTCCGGTTCCATCCGTATCACCGATTACGAATTGCAGGAGAAGATGTTCCAGGCACTGGGGCTGACGGATGAGGAAATCGAAGCGAAGTTTGGTTTCCTGGTAGAAGCGTATCACTATGGTGCACCGCCTCATGGTGGTTTGGGCATTGGCTTGGATCGTTTGGCAATGGTCATGCTCCAGGCAGAAAGTCTGCGTGACGTGGTGGCATTTCCCAAGGTACAGAATGCAAGCGAACTCATGAGTGCCTGTCCATCGGCGGTAGATCAGGAAAGTCTGGATGTACTGGGTATTCAGGTGACAAAAACGGAAGATACAGAAGTATAAATTTTTCTTTCAATAAACGAAAGCAGCCCTGTCAGGTGAAGTTTTCCTGACAGGACTGCTTTTGTCATTTTATCTTATGGAAGTACTTTGCTGTTCCCTTTGCTATGCAATTGGCGCAATATTTCATTCAATGCCGCAAAATCAGTTCCATCCGGCTGAATTTCCCCATAGCGCACATTGTCATACCCCTCTGTCACCAATTCCCAGCTGGAATCTGCCAGTCCGAACTGACGCAGTTTTTCCAGAATCTCCACTGCACTGTCCGACGGCAGCGCCATCTCCTCCGGCAATTGTGCCAATACTAGTGCATAGCCAAGCCGATATCGTGCTGCATCCGAGGGCATATACAGATAACGGCGGTATACACGGTTCCAGCGGCGGCGTGTCTGAGGCAGTTCCGGTTTCACCGCAGCTTTTTCCTGGGTTATGAGATCCTCCACATAGTCGCAGTAAGCACCATCTTCTTCCTGTGGCATATGCCGAGTTTTCCCCAGCTGTGCGGCAATCCAACGGCGCAGACTGCACCAGCATTGTATCAGTCCGTGCCAGATCTCCCGGCGTTTCCATATGACCAGTGCCAGCAGACCCACAAGAATAACTGCTTCGAAAATCAATCGAATCCAGTCGGATGCTCCGTTCTGTTCCAAAGGTATCAGCTGTTTCGAAGTATCCTCCGACAGTTCGGATACGGCGTCGGAACTCCCCAGTGACAACAGCCAGCGCAGCAGATACCACACACCCGTATAGAGCCGCCGCCATAGCCAGCCCATGAGCTTCGCAAGCGGACGATAACAGCAAAACAGTACAATACCCAAAGAGCAGAGCACTGCCATAAGCTTAGCATTACTCTGCTGAATCTCCTTGGGCATTTCCCATGCACCTTCGCCTCTGCTGCGGAGCATTCGCTCCAGAGAATCCATATTATGTACCAAGGCAAAGAGCATTGCATTCACCACCAAAATGATTGCCGTTACCAGAAAAGATGCACTTTCATCCCGCCAATGGATCAGCAAACCTGTAAACAGATTCCAGAGACAAAGTCCAGTAAAGACATAAGGATGGGCAATGCGTTCTATGGGCTGAAACAGCAGCCGGGATGCACCAAAATAGCAGCCACCTGCCGCAATACCATACAATGCACGCAGAAAAACAGTGGGATAGGGCGCAAAGATCACGCTGCCCACAAAAAGCAGTGCTGAAACTGCCCATAAGCTAAGATTCACCATCCGTGTTTTTTTTCGGTATTGCCGGCGAAGCAAAAGCATATGCAGCATTCCCAGCCAGGACAGTACTGTGAGAATTACCGTCATTCCTCCAGCAAGCAGATATGACCTGCCGCCCCAACAGTTGAGCAGTACTGTCAACGGATAAACTGCCGCTGCAAGCGCTGTCACCAGCCCGAAGTGCAGCCAGATTTTTTTTGACATCCTGACACCTTCTTTTTTATGAATTAGGAATGAGGAGTTAGGAATGGTGGTATCGCCTACGGCGATGGATTCAAAATTGTTATATCATTCCGAATAAATTTTTGTTTATTCCATCTTCCTATTGGACACGACCGCATCTGCGCACTGCGCTTCATCGTGGGCATGTCCTGTTACCAACACCAAACCAGTGCTTTTCCGTTTCCACCTTGCCACTTGTGCATCTGTATAAGGCGTGATCAATAGAGACAATTCTTCTCGGCTGGACGTTCCCCGTCGGAGAAGCTGGGACATGGGCTGGATACGTTTCAGCTGCAATGCTGCCAGAAGTTCCATCATTTGGTGATACATTCCCTTTCCGCCACCGTATCGTGTTTCGTATGGCACTTTCTCCCCGTCAGTTTCTCCCACACAAAGCCGCATCATCCAGCCATTCTGACACAATTCCCACAGACACTGGGCACAAACTCGGATGGTATGCTCCATCAGCTCCGTATCCAGCGTCATTCTGCCGGAATCCGCAGGATTTGTTTCCAACGCCAACAAAACCGTAACCGTCTGCTGTGCCGTCCGTTCTTCCTGCCGCACCAGAAATGTTCCGGCGTGGGCAGAGGCTTTCCAATGCATCCGATTCAATGGATCACCAGGGATATATCCCCGGACACCGGCAGGCAGACAAGGATCCGAACAGAAACTGTGCCACACCGGATGTTCCCCGAAACTCTGTCGCAGCATCCGGGGTAACAACAATCCAGCTTCTGTAAATCGGCTAGGCAGAATTGTCACTGTACCACCTGTCTCACTAGCAGGCAGGGAGAGCCGCACAGCACCCAGCAGATCCGATGTCACTAGCACCACATGTTCTACCTGATAGATCCCACGTTTTTCACAACGAATCTTCCAGACACGGCGAACCTTCGCATGTCCACGCACGGAGAAAAATCCGGTGACAAAACGAGACTGGTCTGTCACAACACAATGGGACTCCGGGAAGTCTAGCCAGCGTGGTACGGTCAACTCTGCTTTTAGCCACGGAACAGGCAACGTCTTGTCATTTTCTACGATCTCGGTAAATTCCAGAGTTTCTCCTTCTGTCACTTCACTGGCATCAAAATAACAATGATAGGACAAACCGTCCAAACCATACCGGCGATACAGTGCGATCTCCCCGAACAGCACTGCCAGCACCAACAGAATCACTGCAATCAGTTCCATGACGATTCCTTCGGTACAGGCACGGTTTCCAGCAGTTCCCGAACGATTTCCCGGCTAGCTATGCCGCTTTCGTCCCATGCACCGCCTCGCACGGGCATGCGGTGCGCCATGCAGTCTACTGCGATCTCTTTCACATCATCCGGCGTCACAAAGCTTCTGCCATGAATGGCTGCCATAGCACGTGACACTTCCAGCAGTGCCAGCATACCACGTGTGCTCAACCCCAACTGCACCCGATCATGCTCCCGAGATGCCTGTGCCAGATCTGCCACATATTCCCGGATAGGTGCAGATGCAGTCACCTGCCGCAGTTCCGCCCTTGCATTCAAAAGTTGTTTTGCTGTTACTACCGGCTTAGTTTCTGGCAATACTGTTCTTGCCAGCAATGCCAACTCCTGTTCCCGGTCGGGATAGCCCAGAGACAGGCAAAGCAAAAATCGATCTAACTGGGCTTCCGGCAGAGGAAATGTTCCCTGCATCTCCACAGGATTCTGCGTAGCAATAACAAAAAACGGTTCTTCCAGAGGATAAGTCACGCCATCTGCTGTCACTTGCCGTTCTTCCATACATTCCAATAGTGCAGACTGCGTGCGGGGCGTAGCACGGTTGATCTCATCTGCCAGCAGGATCTGAGTAAAAACAGAGCCTTTCTGAAATTGAAATGCCCCTGTTTTCGGGTCGGGAATGCTGACGCCGATAAGATCGGACGGCAGCAGATCCGGCGTAAACTGAATGCGGTGAAATACAGCATCCATGGATTTTGCAAGAGTGCGTGCCAGGGTAGTTTTTCCTGTGCCGGGAATATCATTTAGGAGCACATGACCACCGCAGAGCAGTGCAGCAAGAACCTTGTCAATGACTGCTTCCTTACCGAGGATCTGCTGCGATATAGAACTGCGCAGAGTGGCAGTAAATGATTGTATCTGTGACATGTATGGATTCCTTTCTTTGGTGAAATTGGTTCGCTTTATTATAGCATATAATGCTGAAAAGGTCAATTACATTATATTAACTCACTGCATTAGAATTTGTGCTATTCACGGTAAATCCGAAGGTTTATAAAGTCTTTGGTAGACAATATAATTAAGGCAATGCCTGATTTTCTACCAAAATTTCTACCAAAACCATTCATTTTTCATTTTCTTTTTCTTGCTTCCGTTTTTTGTGCATTATATTTTATAATCTTGATACAAATGATTCACCAGTGTCCACAGGCGGATCATTTTTCATTTTAATGTTATCCGACTTCTTACCGTTTTCACCGCCGAGAACTCTTGCAATCGTTTCAGCCGATGTAACCTTAGCGTTATATTCCAGATGGCTATAAAGGTTCGCTGTAATCGAAAAATTTGAGTGTCCGAGCCACTCCTGAATAGCTTTCATCGGAATATCGTTTGCGAGCAAAAGGCTTGCACATGAGTGACGCAGATCGTGAAAGCGAAGATGCTTCATACCATTTCTATTGATAATGTAATGGAAATGCTGAGTAACATAATTCGGAGAGATCATGCATCCTAAATTGTCGCGGCAGATGAATCCGTCAAATTCCGTATCAAAGGATTTACCGCATATCTTTCTGCAATGTTCCTCAGTCTTTTTCTTTTCAAGAAGCATCTTTTCAATGTGAGGTATCAGCGGAAGTGTTCTTCTTGTGGAGTTGGTTTTCAGGCGATTCTCAACAAAGAGCTTTGCTTCGCCGTTTTCGTCATAGTCGCTCACAATTTTACGCTGGACTGTGAGTGTTTTGTTCTTGAAGTCAATTGCATCCCATCTCAGACCAAGTATCTCACATCTTCTCAGACCATAGTATGCAGCAATGTGAACAATAAGCTCCAGCTTGTCATTTTCAAACACCTTGAAAAGACTGTTCAGCTCATCTACATTGTAAAAAGTTGCTTCGTGCCGTTCAGCTCTCGGTACAGTCAGTTTATCCATTGGGTGAATAAGAAGCATATCCATCTTCACTGCATATGCAAATGCCGAGTGCAATGCAAGATAATATTGTTTTGCTGAACTTCCCTTAATACCCTGGTCAAGCTTGTAATTGAGAAATTCCTGTATGTGAGTATAGGTGATCTCCCCAAGCGTGATATGCGGATACTTCTCGTTGATGTAGTTAAGAAATCTCTTTGAAATTCTGCTGTAACACTGATGTGTTGTACAAGCCACATTAGGCTTGATTGCAATCAGCCATACAGAAAAGAAGTTATCAAGTTCACGATTTGCATTACTTGCATCTGCTGAATTGTTCGCTGAAGTATTGGAACTGGTGTCTGTGTTTCCACCGAAAGCCTTTCTGAACTCCTCTGCAATTTCATCAACCTTTGCATTCAGAGCTTTTTTTGAGCATTTCTCCAGCAGGTCAGTTTTCACCCACTTACGCTTACGCTTGCCGTTTTCGTCCTTGAAGTCGAAAATAACATAGTATTTGCCATTCTTTACGGCAGTTATGTACTTAAAAGGCAGACTTGCTTTCATTTTAATATCCTCCTTGAATTGAAAGCGGTAGAAGTCTACTGTTGACAACTATATTATAGTGCGAAACCACATATAATGCAAGACTACCGAGCCGCTTTAACTTTTTTCGGCACTTTTCACTGGGGAATTTCCCATTTATTGTGCGCTTTGCAGAACAAAATCTATTACAGTTACCTTTGCAACTTTGATAATACGACCACATGGGATACGCTTTATCTCTCCGTTTTTAATAAGCTCATAAACTTTTGTACGGCTTAGGTTAAGCATCTCACATACCTGTTTGACATCTACCACATCGGGATATTGCTTAAACATTGTACGGTATGCGTTTTTTGACGAATTGTTCATACAAACCTTCCTCTCAGGGAGAAGAAAAAGAAAACAAATAGCGTTGATGTTTCATATTCAATTTTCAAGATACCGAGCTGTTCCCGAAAGAACAGCAGATAATACATCGCTGTCGGTTATTTTTATGCCTAAATGATGTACTATTGGCAGATACCCCTTACGCAAAGGAGTATCTCCCGATAGAAAATCATACATAAATGAAAGAGAGGCAGATATAACAACAATTTGAGCTTAGTGAAACAGTACTGCCGAGAAACGGGCAAAACGGCAGCACTGTTTCTACACCCAGAGAATATTTATGAGAGAGGATATTTATGAGAGTTCATTCATATCCCTGTCTGCCGCAGGTAATATGAACCCCTCTATAAATAAACCGAGGAATTTGAGTTTTTCAACCAAAATTCAGAGAAATATTTTTTGAAATCGTCGATATGTATAATATCAACTATTGTTTTTCGTACAAAGTGATGAACTCTTTCAGCCTTTGTCTTGCTTTTGACATTTTTTTGCTGAGAGCCTGGTGCGTGAGTCCATATTTTTCGGCAAGATAGACCATATTGATTTTTCGCTCTGAAAAATAATAAGCATTGATCAGGTCATAGTCATTCGGATATTTTTCTTTCAGCCACTCCAAAGCTATCGGCAGCATATCAAGTCTTTCTCTCATCAGCTGTTCAGCTTTGAGTTTTTCCTGATATTCAGGATAGCTTGTTCTGTCAGCAACTCCTTGCAGTAACGAATCATAGTCAAGACGAACTACTCCGTGAGAAGCATCTTTTTCTTCCTGGTACTGCTCCTGTCGGCAAAGTCGGTTATACTCTCTTTCAATTTCTCCCGATACTTCATCTCCAAAGCAGATATAGCGATATTTTCCCATTACACCGCACCATCACTTTTCTTTATAGGCAGATAATGCGGTAAGCGGTCTGAAATGTTTTGCTTGCAGCTCAATATTACATGCTTTAAGTGTAAATGACGGATTGAAAGCACAACCGCAGATATAATTACAGATTGTCATATCTCTCTTGCATTGTGCAGAAAGATGATAATGTGCCAATGCAAACAAATATCTGCTTCTGAGTGGGGGTAAACGCAGTGCAATACAGATAGCAGCAATATGATTGAAACTGATCCTGCGTTTATTTTTTGTGTAATAATAAATGCTTGCTTTGCTGATACCTGTTGAAGCTGAAAGTGATGCAGTGTCTATTTTCAATTCATTCATGTATCTGGCAAGTGCCTGTCCGAATGTTTCGCCCATTTCAGCCTGTACATAGGAATAATCCTGAATCGAGTCAGCATCAACAGCATTGATAGTCGGGATATGTCTGGTCATTTTTCGTCCTTTCCTCAGACGAAAAATACAATACGAATGGACACAGTTATCCTGTCATACGGCTTTCCCGTCCGACAATCAAACTCTCAGTTAATTCGATCGATATGTAATTTTTTGTGAAGCCGATGCCCTGAGATACCTCTGCGCAGTAAGGCGCACCGACCAAAAATATGTTTACAATTATTATGAAACAAAAGGCAGGAAAAGGCAAGTCACTCAGAGTGAAACGCAGAGTTTATGCGTATACGCCCGAATATACGCTGTTATCCCAAAAAAAAATCCGGTCAGATAATATAAATGTAAAAAGTCAAGTAAACCATACAACAATTCGCCAGAAAGTGTACAAAAAGTAT
>NZ_DXUU01000049.1 GCF_019417665.1 Ruminococcus sp. | reverse complement strand
GAGCTTTGATGCGTATGATTTTTAGTTCATATATCATCGTGTCGGTACACTAGTTATGTCATATCGGGTATTCGGCAAGGTATTAACGCATATATCCGTCAGAACAACAGTTATATTCCTTTGTCTATGCAGTTTTCCAAAATCGTACAGATAATAAAAGCCGAAAAGGAAAAATACAGTTCGGAATCATATTACTCTATGTCGAGAAAAATAAGCGAGGTAACAATGTTTAATCTGAAAGAAGTGCAATTGGCGCTTTTTTATACAGAAACTCCTATGTCTTATGAAGAATATTGCAAAAACAATGAATATATTGGCTATGACGGAGAAAAATATTTGATTGAACGTGTTTATAATGCTCAGGCAAGAAAAATTCTTGAAAATGCCATTAAAAGCCTTACGGAAAGGGAAAAGGAAATTATTCAATTAAAATATGGATTAGGCTCACAGGGGCGGTATACTGTGAAGGAAATAGCTGATATGTATTATATTGATAAAGAGCGGATAAGAAGCATTGAGGATAAAGCACTCCGAAAACTAAAATACAAACAAGAAATTAAAATGCTTTGGCAGTTGTAAATATTATGTTTTTTCAATATAATGCAATTGAAATATGCAAATAAAGGTGGCATATATTAGAATGTGTTCACCAACTCACATTGGGCGATTCAGGTGTTTATGGAAAAAGTCCCGGTTTTGTCAGAGGTTGTTTATTCTGATTGGAGAACAAAAACTTATGCCATAAACACTGTATAAAAATTCTATTGACAGGGGCAAATAAATCTACTATAATAAGGGTATCATTGATAATTTACTGCATCAGATATGCAGTTTTTCAAACTGAAAGGACTTGGCAGCTATGAAAAAGCAGGTTTATAATCCATTTCTTCCGATTTATGAATGTATCCCTGACGGAGAGCCTCATGTATTCGGGGACAGGATATATCTCTATGGCTCTCATGATAAAGAGGGCGGCGAAACTTTCTGTATGCAGGATTATACTGTCTATTCTGCACCCATCGATGATCTTTCCAATTGGCGCTGTGAGGGAACCATTTACCGTGCTGATCAGGATCCGGCATATCCCACTGCCCGGAAATATATGTATGCGCCAGATGTTGTCAGAGGAAATGATGGAAGATACTACCTTTATTATTGTATGTCCGGCAGGGATGGCGTAGGCGGCTATTATGGTCCCATCAGCGTAGCGGTCAGTGATACACCAGCAGGCGCATATCGGTATCTTGGCTTTGTCCACTGGCCAGACGGCAGCCCTATGCTGAAATACATCTGTTTTGATCCCGGCGTCATCAACGATAACGGTACGATCCGCATTTATTACGGCACACAGTTTCCTCACGAAGAAGCCCCGGATTTCCGTACGAATGAGGTACTGATCCAGGACGAGGTAAAGCAATTCCACAAAACCAGGGAAGAAATCCTGAACACACCGGAAAGCGTCATGGGACCATGTATGGTAGTCGTAGAAGATGACATGCTCACTGTACGGGAAGCGCCGAAGCATATTATTCCATATAAAACAAGGGGGACAAGTTTTGAAGAGCATCCTTTTTTTGAAGCAAGCTCTATCCGCAAAGTAGGGGATACCTACTATTTTATCTATTCTTCCTGGAAAAATCATGAGCTATGCTATGCCACCAGCAAATATCCTGACCGTGACTTTACCTTCGGCGGCACCATTGTCTCCAACGGTGATGTGGGATATGAGGGCAGAGAGGAAAAGGATCGCCTGAATATGACAGGTACAACCCATGGCAGCATCGAAAAGATCAACGGGCAATGGTATGTATTCTACCATCGTCTGACCCATAAATCTGATTATAGCCGACAAGCATGTGCAGAAAAGATCGCCATCCAGCCAGACGGTTCCATTGCGCAGGTAGAGATCACCTCCTGTGGTTTGAACGATGGACCGCTCAAGGCAGAGGGCACCTATCCTGCAGTCATTGCCTGCAATATCACCAATGGACACATGCCCCACGGTTCCAACAAAATTTATACGGACAGCTTTCCCAATGTAACTCACTGCGGCGAAGATCGGTTTATCGCTGAGATCCAGTCAGGTACTATGTTGGGATACAAATATTTCAGCTTTTCAGGCGCAAAAAGTCTCGGTGTACAGTTGAAAGGCACTGGAACTGGCACACTGACTGCCTATAATGCCATAGGCGGTAATGTTATTGCGGAAATTCCAGTAATGCCCTCGGAAACATGGACCACAAGCACAGCATCTTTGAGTATTAGTGATGGTGTATATCCGCTTTACCTCATTTATTCCGGCACTGGTCAGATCGCGGTGAAAGAAATTCAGTTTGCATAATGCAAAAAGGATTGGGGAGGAATATACGTGATTTGTAAAACAATACAGGAACTGATCGAATATGGCATTCAGGAGGAACTTCTGACCAAGGACGATAGTATCTATATACGTAATCAGCTTATGGATCTGCTTCATCTTTCCGCATGGGAAGAATCATCTGTATCTGCCGCAAACCGATCTTTGGACGAAATCCTGGATGAACTGGTCACTTATGCCTGCGAGCAGGGTATTATCGCTGAAACAAATGCCGCAAAAGATCTGTTTGATACCAGGATCATGGGACTTTTTACAGCCATGCCACACGATGTTATCCGCCGGTTTTCCTCGGCTTACCAGAACAGCCCCGAAGCTGCAACAAACTGGTATTACAAATACAGTCAAGATACAAACTATGTTCGTGCCGGTAGAATTTCCAGAGATATCCGCTGGACATATACATGTGAATATGGCACGCTGGATATCACCATCAACCGTTCCAAACCGGAAAAAGACCCACGGGATATTGCCGCTGCCAGAAATCAGCCAAAGACAGCGTATCCGGCGTGTCAGCTCTGTATGGAAAACACAGGATTTGCCGGTACTCAGACTCATCCTGCGAGACAAAATCTTCGCCCCATCCCCATTCAAGTGAACGGCGAAGCTTGGGCATTGCAATATTCACCTTACGGTTATTATAATGAACATTGCATTGTATTTAACCAGAAGCATATTCCTATGAAGATCGATGCAGCGGTATTTGAAAAGCTCTTTGATGTTCTGGATCTTTTGCCTCATTACTTTATCGGTTCCAACGCAGATCTTCCCATCGTCGGTGGTTCCATCCTCAGCCATGAGCATTTCCAGGGCGGACATTACACTTTTGCCATGGAAAAAGCCTCAGTGGAAAAGTCATTTTTGCTGCCGGATTTCCCGGAAGTTCAGGCCGGCATCGTCAAATGGCCTATGTCTGTCATCCGTCTGCAAAGTGAAAATCGCACTGCATTAGCGAGGGCATGTAATCGCATCCTGATGGCATGGCGTCAATACAGTGATCCCGAAGCCGGGATCTTCGCCGAAACTGACGGCACGCCCCATAATACCATCACCCCTATTGCCAGAATGCACGGCAGACTGTATGAATGTGACCTGGTGCTTCGGAACAATTTGGTAACAACGGACAGACCACTAGGCGTATTCCATCCGAATCCAACTCTGCACCACATTAAAAAAGAAAACATCGGATTGATCGAGGTTATGGGACTTGCAGTTCTTCCGGCACGTCTTGCTACAGAACTGCCTCTTCTGGAAAAGGCACTTTATACAGATATGCAATTTCAGAAAGATGACCCTATCGCTTGTCATGCAGAGTGGATCGCAACGTTGAAAGAGTGTTATCCTGATGCAAATGAACAGATTGCTGGCGAGATTATCCGAAAGGAGATCGGCGCTGTTTTTGAGAAGGTCCTCTTGGATGCCAGCGTTTTTAAACGAGATGAAAACGGAAAACAGCATTTCGCACGATTTGTGGATATCCTTAAACAAAAGGCTGAATAAAGCTGCGATAAAAATTCTGCTCGAAAATTTGCACACATGTATTATGTGAACATGCTCTAGAAATATTGTTTATAAGATGCTGCTCGGTGCGGCATCTTTTTGCATTGCAATTTCGCCAAAAATAAATCGCATTGCAAGAAAAAACTGTTGACTTTCCTGTAAAAATGCCTTATAATATAATGAGTATAATTGAATATCAACTATTTACTCAATTAGGAAAGGAACTTTGATATGATACGAAAGCAACACAGAAAAAAACGGCTGATCTCTTTATTGATCAGCGGTGCAATGCTCGCAGGTATATGCAGCAGTATCGCACCATCTGTTGTCAGCGCTGCTGATGAAGAGGCAAACTTTGCACGTGCACTGCAATATTCCATCTATTTCTATGACGGCAATATGTGCGGTACCGGTGTTAGTGAAAATGATCGCTATAACTGGAGAGGTGACTGTCATACCTACGATGCACAGGTAGAAATGAATAGCACTGCCACCAATCTGAGCGAGAGCTTTTTGACACAATACAAAGACATCTTAGATCCGGACGGAGATGGTTATATTGATGTTTCCGGCGGTTTCCATGATGCCGGTGACCACGTAAAATTCGGTATGCCGGAAAACTATTCTGCCGCTACATTGGGATGGGGATATTATGAATTCCGGGATTCTTATGCCAAAACCGAACAAGATGACCATATTGAAACCATTCTGCGTTACTTTAATGACTATTTAATGAAGTGTACATTCCGGGATAAAAATGGTGATGTCATTGCCCATTGTTATCAGGTGGGTGACGGTGATATTGATCATGCTTACTGGAATGCACCGGAACTGGACGGTATGGCTCGCCCGGCATTTTTCCTGACAGAAGAAAAGCCTCAGACTGACTATGTGGCTTCTGCGGCAGCCTCTCTTGCTATTAACTATCTGAATTTCAAAGATACTGATCCGGAATATGCAGAAAAATCTCTGGACTATGCGCTTGCACTGTTCAATTTCGCTGAAACACATGAGAAACAGCTCAGTGATAATGCGGACGGTCCGAAAAGCTACTATGTTTCTTCAAAATGGGAAGATGACTACTGCTGGGCAGCTGCATGGCTGTATAAGATCACCGGAGATCATCACTACCTGGAAGAGATCTTCCCTTATTACGACTACTACGCTGCACCGTGCTATGTATACTGCTGGAACGACATGTGGGGCGGTGTGCAATGTATTCTGGGTGAGATCACTAGCGAACAGTATCCGAATTTCATTGACGAATATAAGGAAGCAGCAGGGAAGAGTCCTTATGAAGAAATGGACTGTTGGGGTTCCGTTGCTGAAGCTATCAACAAATATATGACCGGCGGCGTAGGAACTATTACACCGGCTGGATATTTCTGGCTGAATACCTGGGGCTCTGCAAGATATAATACTGCTGCACAGCTTATGGCATTGGTCTATGACAAATATAACAACAACGGTCAGCCTTCTAAATTCAGCGAGTGGGCGAAGGGTCAGATGGAATATATCCTGGGGGATAATCCGCTGAATCGGCCTTATGTCGTTGGTTATAACGAAAACGCAGCAAAATTCCCACACCATCGTGCCTCCTCTGGTCTGACAAAGTGTGAGGATACCGATGAACAGCGCTATGTACTGTACGGTGCTCTTGTGGGCGGTCCGGATGCCCAAGATCAGCACAACGATGTTACTGCTGACTGGATCTATAACGAAGTTACCATTGACTATAACGCTGCATTCGTAGGCGCTTGTGCAGGTCTGTATGAGTACTATGGAACTGACAGTATGGAGATCACACCAGATTTTCCGCCCAAGGAAGATACCAGTGGTGATTCCGGCGGAAATGATTTCTGGGTAGACGCTTATGCGGTAGATGATATCCAGACCAGTGGTGCCGGTGTAACTAAGCTGGCAATCCAAATGCGTACAAATTCCACGACTCCAAAAGAAGATCTCTCCATGCGGTATTATTTCAACATCGAGGAATTCAACGACAAATCCAATATCAGTCTGGTGACCGGTTCAGAGCTTTACGACCAGGCGAGCGTAGAAGCAGCACCGGCTGATGGCATCATTTCTGGACCGTATCAATATGATGCAAGTTTTGATCCGAATATTTATTATGTCGAAGTCAAGTGGGACGGCTATAAAATTGCAAACTCCAACAAAAAGTATCAGTTTACCGTTGGTTTCTACTATGGTGATACTTGGGATCCCACCAATGACTGGAGCTATCAGGGAATTACAAAGTGTAAGGATACTTATCAAGATGGCTCTGAGACACGAACAGATTATATCTGCGTCTACTCTGACGGTGTGTTAGTGGGCGGTATTGAACCGAATGGAACAAAGCCGGAGGAAACAACACCGTCTGAAACGACCACAACTACGCAATCTGTTACCACAACCACCACTACGGTTACTACAACTGGTTCTTCAAATGAGACAACCATATCTCAGACAGAAACCTCTCTTTCCCAGCAAACAGAAAACTCCACAATTTCTTCAGAAAATACAACAGAAGCCACTGTAAAATCCACTGAAAACAGTACTGCTGAACCTGTACCTGACGGTGCGCTTTACGGTGATGTTAATTTGGATGGCAGAGTGGATATCACAGATGCTGTACTGTTGAATAAGGCGGCTGCCGGTGCAGTAAAGCTCAGCGAAAAGGCATCCATCAATGCAGACTGCACTGCCAATGGAGAACTTGGCACAGACGATGCCATTGCGCTGCTGAAGTTCCTGGTACACCTGATCAATTCACTTCCGTCCGCATCATAAGCATAACATAAAGGAATATCTATGAAACAAAAAGAAACATCAAATTCCGGCAATTTTCAGGAAGTGCTCGACATTCTGCGAAAGCGGAAGTTCGGGCGGCTGTTTGCCGGAGATACTGAAAATACACTGATCCAGTTTTTCCGCTACTGTTTTGTGGGCGGCGGTGCGACCATTATAGACTGGGGATTGTCAACACTATTGTTTTTCCTGGTATTTGATCAGCAATTCGCTGTTCTGGCAAATGGACTTTCTTTCGTTGCAGGTTTGCTGGCAAACTACTTTCTCAGTACTTTCTGGATTTTTCGCACATCGAAAATGCAGTCCCGGCTGACAGAATTTCTGGCATTTGCCGCCATTGGCGTGGTGGGGTTGCTTTTGACGCTGGGTATCACAAAGTTATTTGAATGTACCTTGGCTGACATCACCAGCGCATATCAGATTATGGGCAAAGTGGTCTCCACTATCGTGGCATTCCTGTGGAATTTCTTTGCACGGAAATATCTGCTTTTTAGCAAAAAATGATTCTCCATGGAAAGGTGTGATTCTTATGAAAATGACCTTTATCGGTGCGACTCATGAAGTCACTGGCAGCTGCACCTATTTGGAAGTCTGCGGCAGACGTATTCTGGTGGACTTTGGTATGGAACAGGGGAGAGATACTTATGAAAATGTCAAGATTCCCTGTGCGCCGGGAAATATTGACTATGTCCTGCTGACCCATGCACATATTGACCATTCCGGTCTTTTGCCGCTGCTTTATGCTGGAGGATTTTCCGGCGAGATCCATGCAACTGCTGCTACAGTTTCTCTTTGTGAGATCATGCTCCGGGACAGTGCACATATCCAGGAATTTGAGGCAGAGTGGCGCAACCGCAAGGCAATGCGCAAGGGCGGTGATCCATATGTGCCGCTGTATACCATGAAAGAGGCACTGGGCGCACTGGAATTATTCATTCCTCATCCATACGAAGAACGGTTCACGCTGTTTCCGGGCATGGAGGTTCGTTTTGTGGACGCAGGGCATCTCCTGGGATCTTCTAGCATTGAACTATGGCTCACGGAAAATGGTGTAACCAAAAAGCTGGTCTTTTCCGGTGATATCGGCAATCTCAATCAGCCATTGATTCGTGATCCTCAGGTACCTCAGGAAGCGGACTATGTAATCATGGAATCCACCTATGGCAATCGGCTTCACGAAAAGCCAAAGGGCTACCTTCCCGGGCTGGTTCAGGTGCTGCGAGATACCTTTTCCAGGGGCGGCAGTGTCATTATTCCATCCTTTGCCGTAGGCCGCACCCAGGAAATGCTCTATTATTTCAAACAGATCAAAGATGAAAATCTGCTGCCGGAATTCGGAGATTTTCCCATTTATATGGACAGTCCTCTGGCAATTGAAGCAACAGAGATCTTTATGCGCAACAAAGAAAGCTGCTTTGATGAAGAAGCGCTTGCCTATGTGCAGCGCGGAGAAAACCCTATTGGTGTTTCTGGGCTGATTCCGGCAGTAACAAGTGACGCATCTAAGGCAATCAATGCCGATAAACGTCCCAAGGTCATTCTTTCTGCCAGCGGTATGTGCGAAGCCGGACGTATCAAGCATCATCTCAAGCATAATCTCTGGAAACCGGAAAATACAATTTTATTTGTGGGCTATCAGGCGGAAGGCTCTTTGGGCAGACACATTGTAGAAGGTGCAAAAACTGTAACATTGTTTGGTGAAACGGTACAGGTAAGTGCGCAGATCGTTCAGCTTCAGGGTATGAGCGGTCATGCGGATCAAAAGGGATTACTTTCCTGGGTCAATGCCATTCACGGTGTACAAAAGGTATTCGTCATTCACGGGGCAGCAGAATCTGCGGATGCTTTTCGGGATAAACTTTGGTTGGGTTATGGACTGGATGCCTATGCGCCTTACAGCGGCGCAGAATTTGATATTGCAACGGGCAGGATCACTTTGGATGCCCAGCCTGTTCCCATTGCACAAAAACCACGACGCAGTGCAATGACTTACGATAGACTGGCACAGACGCTGGATCGGTTGACCGCACTGGTACAGAACAGCCGTGGGCTTTCCAATAAGGAACTGGCAAAAATGGCAGATCAGCTGGGTGAACTTTGCTCGAAATGGGAACGGAGGTAACCACTTATGTATGAACAAAACGAAGTCCTGCATGCACTGTGCACCCGGCGAAGTGTTCGCAGCTATGACAGCACAAAGCCTGTGGAACGGGAAAAGCTGGAGGCAATCCTCACAGCAGGGCAGTATGCGCCTACCGGACGGAATCGTATGTCAACAAAATTTGTAGTCGTACAAGAATCAGAACTATTGCACCGCCTTTCCCAAATGAATGCTGCTATTCTAGGAACGGACAGTGACCCCTTTTATGGCGCACCAGTAGCTGTGGTGGTACTGGCAAATTCTACCATATCTACATGGGTAGAGGATGGTAGTCTTGCCATTGGCGCTATGCTGAATGCGACATATGCGCTGGGATTGGGAAGCTGTTGGATCCATCGGGCACGGGAAATCTTCGACAGTGAAGAGGGAAAAGCACTCTTGCAACAGTGGCATATCCCGGAGGAATACCGTGGTGTGGGATTCTGTGTAATGGGCTATGCTGATGGCGCATTGCCGGAACCTGTGCCAAGAAAAAAAGAGCAAATCTATTGGAAGTGATTCGATAGATGAAATAGCATAATGCGATGAAAACGGTTTGGATATCCGTTCCGGTATCCAGATCGTTTTATTATTATATGAAAAAATACAAATTTGCAGGAGGATTATTCATGTCCAAACAAATATTGATTATAGACGACGATGCGGATCTGTCTTTTATTATATCCGAAATGCTGGAAAGCTATGGATACAACGTTACTTGGGCAGAGAATAGCGAAACTGCTTTTGCACTGCTTTCTGAGAATTGCTATCACCTGATCCTACTGGACATCAATTTGCCTGGTACCACTGGTTTTGCCCTATGTCAGGAACTGCGCCGTGTTTCCACTGTACCTGTGATCTTTGCAAGTGCTCGTACCAGCGAAACCGACCGTATCACTGGCTTTGATATCGGCGGTGATGATTATCTGCCGAAACCTTATTCCATGAAAGAACTGCTTTCGAGAGTCAACGCATTGATCCGGCGCACCTATGGATTCGGGGAACAGGAAAAAATTGTGACATTTGGCAATATTTCCGTAAATCTCACAGCACGGACTGTCACCAAAAATGGAGAGAACGTATCTCTTTCCCTGCGGGAATTTGATCTGCTGGCTTACTTCTGTGAGCATCCTAACGCTGCTATTCCCAAGGAACAGCTCTTGTCTGAGGTCTGGGGTGCCTTTTCCATGGTAGAACCATCCACACTGACGGTACATATCCGCTGGCTCCGGGAAAAACTGGAGGACGATCCGGCGAAACCCGTCTACCTCAAAACCATTTTTAAAGTAGGATATCTGTTGGAGGTGCCTCATGAAAAATAGACTGATCCGGATTACCATTTGTTTCTCTGTTGTAATACTGCTTGTCACAAGCGTATTGTATCTCTCCGGCGTTCGGGCAAATTCACATGATACCAGGGCAGAACAAATCATCGCAGTCAATGAAATTGAACAGCTTGCTAGATCAGGTGACTCAGAAATACTTGCGGAACAATCCGCTGCCTTAACAGAAAGCATTCGCTCGGCGCAGGCAGCATCCAACGGAAACCGGTATCTTTTTCTTTTGTGCGGCATTTGTATCACATTTTTTGCCGTTGTGTTCGGCTATGTTTATTTTGCAATACTGCGTCCTTTTGAGAAGATGCAGCAGTTTGCCCAGAAGATTGCCCAGGGTAATTTTGATGTGCCTCTGAATTATGAGCGTTCTAACTATTTCGGTGCATTCACATGGGCATTTGACAGTATGCGCCGAGAAATCACAAAGGCACGCTCTTGCGAACGGGAGGCCATTGAGAATAGCAAAACAGTCATTGCCACCCTGTCCCATGATATCAAAACGCCAATTTCCTCTATTCGTGCTTATGCAGAAGGACTGGAGGCAAATATGGACAGCACACCGGAAAAACGAGAGAAGTACCTTCGGGTTATTATGAAAAAATGCGATGAAGTCTCACGCTTGACAACCGATCTATTCCTGCATTCGCTGTCCGATCTGGACAAACTGAAGATCAGCTCTGAGAGATTTGAACTTTGTAGATTTATCGAAAATGCTGTGGAGGAAATTGCTGCGGAACAGAATGATGTGCAATTCCAGAAGCCGGCATTTACGGCAATGGTTTCTGCTGATAAGAATCGTGTCATGCAGATCACGGAGAATCTCATCAACAATGCCAGAAAGTATGCAAGGTCCGATATCGATGTATTTCTCACTCAGTCGGACGGCAATGCAGAAATTCACTTTCGGGACTACGGAAAGGGAATTCCCGACGAGGATATGCCGTTTATTTTCGACAAGTTCTACCGAGGCAAAAACTGCGGAAATGAACAAGGCTCCGGACTGGGGCTTTATATTGTAAAGTATCTTGCGGAACATATGCAGGGAAAGATCTTACTGCACAATCATGCGAACGGGCTGGAGGCTATCATCAGTCTGCCGATAATTCTTCAGAGTTCTTAAGGACTTCTTAATATCTTTTCTGATAGAATAGAGATAATCTCAGAAAAAAGGAGCAGATCTATGAAAAATACGATTCTATCGGCAAAGGGACTTTGCAAAAGTTTTGCCCACAACGGCGGTCAGATTCACATTCTTTCTCACGTGGACTTCCAGCTTTATGAGGGTGATTTCACCGTGATTATGGGCGCATCCGGTTCGGGAAAATCCACCCTGCTCTATGCTCTCAGCGGTATGGACAGGGCAACTGCCGGAGAGGTGATCTATCACGGGGACAATCTGGTGACCATGCCTGAAAAAGGACTTGCCAAACTGCGTCACACAGATTTCGGCTTTATCTTTCAACAGATGCATCTGGTCAGCAATCTTACACTGTTCGAAAATATCGCCGTGCCGGGTTATCTCAACAAAGGCAAGTCTGCCGCAGAAGTGAAAACGAGAGCAGAACAGTTGCTGGAGCAGATGAGTATTTCCCATATCAAGACTCATCTGCCGTCCCAGGTCTCCGGCGGAGAACAGCAGCGGTGCGCTATTGCAAGAGCGGTCATCAATAGTCCGAAGCTGCTCTTTGCAGATGAACCCACAGGCGCATTGAACCGAAGAAACACTACCGAGGTTTTGAATCTATTGACAGAATTGAACCAGTCAGGACAGAGCATTCTCATGGTGACCCATGATATGCGTGCTGCCCTGAGAGCCACCCGGATCCTCTATCTGGAGGACGGTAAGATCATCGGGGAACTGCCCCTGCCACCTTATAGTTCCGATGAGGAAAAGAGCCGTGAGACACAGGTCAACGCATGGCTGTCCTCTATGGAATGGTGAGGTGGAATATGGAGATTTTAACCTTATTGAAAGCAAATATCCGCCGAAAAAAGGGAACTTTTCTCAGCATCCTGCTGCTGACAGCCATTATTGTCACTGTGACCACAACTGTTTTCAGCGTCCAGGACAACTATAACAGCGCTCTTGACAATGCCATGACTTATGCCGACTGCGGCGAAGTAAATGCAGGTATCAGAACAGATAAATTGACAGATAAAACACGTCAATCAATAGAGCAGAGTGAGCTGGTAGCACGTGTGGATTATCTTCAGGGAATCTGCACAAATGGCACTACTATCGGAGAATATTCTGAAAATAATGCCTATTTTATGATGGAGATGACAGATAAGATCAAGCTGTTCAATGCAAAAGAGGATGACTTTGAAACATCTGTACCGGCACTTCAGGATGGCGAGGTCTATCTTCCCCTTGGTCTGAAATATAAGCTGCAATGCGATGTGGGAGATACGGTTCATGTCGATTTGATCGAAGACCAGTCCGCAGAATTTACCATTAAGGGCTTTGTGCAGGAGCCGTCATTGGGTTCCATGATGATCGGCTTCAAATATATTTTCATTAGCCATGCGGACTTTGAAGCCATCTATGCTCAGTGCAAGCCTTTTGAAACTGATGATATGTATTCAGATATTACCATAGTTCAGATCCATCAAGGGGAAGATTCTACTCTGTCTGTTGCACAGTTTCAGCGGCAGCTCAATCAGGAGACCAAAATTGTAGACCTTTCATGGGCTACGTTGAATCAGGCGCAATCTCTTCAATACAGTACTCTGCTGCCAGATATGCTGCTGGATGTGGTACTGGTATTTGCCATATTCCTCTTTGTCACAGTTCTCATTGTCATGAGTCACAGCATCGGTACAGAAATCGAAATCGACTACACCACACTCGGCGTTCTGAAAGCCCAGGGTTTCTCCAAAGGAAAGATCCGGGTTCTCATTCTGATGCAATATGTGATCGCAGAAGTACTGGGAATCTTTGTGGGCTGTTTTACAGCAATTCCTATTGAACGAAGTATCAGCAGTATCTGCCAGTATGTCACGGCCGTTCTGCCGGAAAAAAATATTTCCATCGGCAAAGCCCTGCTGTTCGCTGTAATCATGCTGCTGGCTTCTATATTGCTCATTTGGATAAAGACCAGAAAAGTCGCAGCGATTTCTCCTGTACGGGCGATTTCGGGAGGCAGGGAAGAGATCTTCTTTGACAGCCGTTTGAATCTGCCTATCCAGAAAAAATGTCTGTCCGGAAGCCTTTCTCTTCGGCAGTTTACTTCTGCAAAAAAGCGCTATCTGGGCACTATCTTGATTACGGCGATCCTTACATTCTGCATGGTCACCATCAATCTCACGGGCATCATGCTCTCCTCCCGAACAGCATTAGATTCCATGGGAATGACTATTCCGGATATCAATGTGACACTTCTGGATTCAAACAACAGCTGCAATCTGGATGCAATTGATGATATTGTAATGTCGCATACGGAAATCAAGAAGAAAAACTGCGAGTTCTTTCAATACATGTCCGTCAACGGCGAAAATCTACACTGCAATATCATTGAAAATCCAGAGTACACCTGTATCTTAAAGGGCAGAGCTGCAATTTATGACAATGAGATCCTGATCACAGAAATGGTTGCTGACACGCTGGATATACACATGGGGGATGAGGTGACCGTTACTGCAGGGGAAGAAGAGGAACATTATCTCATATCCGGTATTTTTCAGGTGACGAATGACGCTGGCATGGTATTTGCCATGAATT
This sequence comes from Ruminococcus sp., assembly GCF_019417665.1. Classification (GTDB taxonomy): domain Bacteria; phylum Bacillota; class Clostridia; order Oscillospirales; family Ruminococcaceae; genus Ruminococcus_C. The sequence goes on along the minus strand of NZ_DXUU01000049.1, from coordinate 5,517 downwards.
TTGAAGGTGCCCAGAGGCTTAATATTGATACAAACAAAAATTATCGATATTATCTCATTGCAGATGAGGCAAAGGCACAGGCAATTGCAGACGAAATCAAGGAAACCTATGGTGAAGATATCAGTGTAGAAGTTTATCATGAAGATACCTATTCCGAAATGCAGCTGTTCAACATGATTGTCATGAGCCTAAAGATAGTCATTTATGCATTTTCCATTCTGTTTGCCTTTGTTGTCGTCCGGATAGTCTGTTCCAAAGCCTTTATTCAGGAGCGCACCGATATTGGCATTTACAAGGCAATTGGATTTACATCAAACCGGCTGCGGTTGGGATTTGCCATCCGATTCTTGATTGTTGCTGTCATTGGTTCACTTCTGGGAATGCTTCTGAGCATCTTGTTCTCTGCAAAGATTCTATCGCTGCTATTCAGCTTCATGGGAATATCCAGAGTAATGCTGGAATATACAGCGATTTCTGTATTGATTCCCATCGGTGCAATTTGCCTGAGTTGCTTTGTGTTTGCATTTTTTACTTCACGAAAAATCAAAAAGGTCGCTGTCAGAGAATTGGTTGTTGAGTAATGCAAATTTTAGAACTTATTCTTAAGAAAAATTTACCGAAAGGATGTACACAAAATCCTATGAGAACAAGTTCTATTGTAATCCATGGTAAATAAAACACAAAAAGCCACATCTGGTTCTTTTCTTGAACCGGATGCGGCTTTTTATTTGGGAGTTATATTAGCTCCCTTCGCTATTTTTGCTTAATTCAGAAAGCGTGAATTAAAGATCAGTTCACTGCATCTTATAGGCGTCGATCATCTTCTTGACCATCTGACCGCCAATAGAACCAGCCTCACGTGCGGTCAGGTCACCGTTATAACCCTGCTTCAGAGTTACGCCGACTTCGCTGGCAGACTCCATCTTGAACCGTTCCATTGCTTCTTTGCCCTTCTGCGTAAATTCGCCCTTCATAATTTATTCTCCTTTTTAATCATAATTTACGTGTGCGGCGAACCGAAAGCACCTGAGAGATGCGTCGTACCTTTGTCGCCGCACTAGTAGTATAACGCAAATCCGAATTTCTATCACAGGTAGTTTTTTCGAGTTTTTTGTGCAAGGCTTTGGCTGCGCTGGAAAACACGATCAGAGCCTGTTTATATTCTGCTCATCTGATACGCAATCTTTGTGTGGTATTACTATAAAAATGAGCAAACATATTTTGGAATTTTTCAATAAGACAGCTGCTTGAATTTATGTGAACACGTTCTAATTTCCCCCACGGAAATCAATTTTTGAAATTGTACACAAAAATAAAATCAGTATCAAAGCTGTAAAACTATATTTGACAGAGCAAGCAAGTTATTTTTTAAGAAAATCGGACAATACGATTCATGCAAATTGCCGAAAAATCATCTGAAAATTGATTTGCGTGCATTATTTCAGCTTTCTATTGACAAAACGAACAAAATATGTTATAATAGCTAAAAAAGTATATTGTTTATTGATTCGAGTCGTTTATTCTATATAAATATGCCCCCAAAGGAGAATAACTATGAATAGTAAGAAATCCATTATTAGAAGTTTGCTGAGTTGTGCCCTCTCTGTCGTCCTTATAAGTAATATTATTTTGTTGTTTCCTGTTTCGGCAGAGGAAACGTTGAAAGATTCTGGTCTGAACTATACTGAGAGCACTATTTACGATCTCGGTTCGTGTGACAGCGGATATACCTCCGCAATCTGGATCAAAGCCCAACCGGGAAAAAACTGGACAACAAGTGTGACTGGATATTCACTGTTGTTGATTGGTATCGGTGGTTACTCCTCCGCAATGAACGATGATGGCGTTGACTACGACTTTGACGAGATTTTCTTTACAAGCCTTGAGGCAACCCTGCAAAGTGCTCGTTCAAATGGGACGACAGTGGGACTGCGCTTCCGCTATGATGACAACGGAACAACCAATCCAGAACCTGCCGAATTTTCTCAGGTTTTGCGCCATATCAAGCAAATCGGTAAGAGCGGACTTCTTGAAAAGTATGAGGATGCTATTTCATTTGTTGAAACCGGTTTTGTGGGAAGCTGGGGAGAGCAGTGGGGCGGCAAATACACTTCTTTGGAACACAAGGCACAGGTTCTTGACGAATTCCTGAACATTACGCCCGACAGTATTCCCGTATTGGTACGGACACCGAATACATTTCGTCAGTGGCTTTCCGATTATTGCGGCATAACTGCAACAGCGGCGGATATGAGCTATACAATAAACGATCCTGACCTTGCTGCAAAAGCGAAGCGTGTAGGACTGTACAACGACGGCTATATGGGTTCTGACAGTGATCTTGGAACATACTCAGACCGTGCAGGGGAAACCGCATGGCTTTCAGAAGCGCCCTCATACGGCGGAGAATTTTCCGGAAGTGACGAATGGCGACTGAAATATACCACCTGGCAGCCAGAAAGCGCTCTTGCCGAGATGTATTATACCAATCTTCTGAGAATTAACGGAAATATATACAAGTCGCGTACTGTAAACACTGTATATTCCACGGCAGCGGAGGCTCAGGATCGTCTTGCAGAAATCGATGCGCTTTATGAAACGTGTGGACTCGGTGATTACGATTATGCAGGTACGGTGACTCAAAGCGACAGCGGCTATACTGCCAGCTGGAAGTGGATAGGATATGACGATTTTGTTTTTAATGAAGAGCTTGATGAAAAGCTTGGGGTTTCCTGCGATAACAGTGCGTTTTACGGTGAAACCGTGTGGCAGTTCATTCGTGCGCACCTTGGATATCGTTATGTTTTGCGTTCAAGTGCTCTTACTGCGGCTTCCGAAGCAGGAGGCGTTTTCAATATGGAATTTTCTGTAGAAAATACTGGATTTTCCGAGGCGCCAAAGGATAAAGAGGTAGAGGTTCTTCTCTCTGACGGTGTGGTTACTTATACATATACGACTGATTTAAATGCACGGTGTTGGAAGTCAGCAACGCTGAACGAGGAAAAGCTGGCACTTACCTTGCCTGAAACAATGCATGGCGGTGAGTGGAATGTATATCTGCGAATTTCTAATATAAATTCAGATGCGGCGGATGACATGCTGTACTGTACACGCTTCGCTAATGAAGACTTGAAGTATGATGATACGCTTTGCGCAAACTATATGGGAACAGTTACAATCTCCGGCGAGGTTGATCCTGAAAAGGAAATCACGAAGGATTCACGTTCGGCAGGCTATTATATGGATGCACAAGCGATAGATGTTGATGAAACAGAAACTGTAAATTTACTTGACAAAACCTATACATTCAGCGAAGACGGTCATAATGGCTTTACGTTCCTTTATAAGATAGAGGGAATTCACGAGGAAATTCAATTAGGAAACTGGTATGCTTCATTTAGCGGGACCACAACAGGGTACAGCAGTGCCTATACAACATACGGACTAAATATCCGCAATCAGCAGCTTACCGAGGATGGCTATTATGCTCTGCATGTTCCGTTTTTCGGATGCGCTTTCAATTGTCAGGAGGCATCTGTAGGAGGAAGTACAACGCTTAGCACGTTTAGCTTCAATGACAGCCGCAATTACTGGAGTGAGGATACCTATACGCTTCTTGGAAAAAATGAAGGCGTTCAGATAACGCCCATTGCATTTGTTGAGGGTGGCCCCGAGGGGTATCATGTTACTTACCACCTTGAAGAAGGCGATGTCAGTTATAGCGGAAGCTATGGATTCACGGACACGCTTTCTCAATCTATTTCAAATGTATCGGCAGTAACGGCTCTTTCTCTCCTTGATAGAGATTGCCCTGAGCAGCATGCTGATGAGGACGGGCATATTTACAAACTGCTGGGCTTTACAACGAAAAAGGGTGATAAAAGCTGTATCATCAGCGAAGACTTTATCGCCATTGGAAATGTAGATCTATATCCTTTTTACGAGATTGACAGGTTTGCAACGAATCTGAATGATACCAGAGAAGTACTTATAAACGGAGCGGATAGCCAGGGTGTACACTATATTCTTGACAATGCGACCATGACCGCTGCTGTGGGGGACGGAAGTGATTGGGAAAACAACAGCGGCTTCGGAACAGATGGCAGTATCGTTATTCCTGCGTATGTTACAAGCGGCGGAAAAACCTATATGGTAATGTCAATCAGCGATAATGCGTTCGGTTCAAATACAGCTGTCAAGGATGTGACAGTTCCTGCTTGTGTTGCATACATCGGTGAGAATGCGTTCTATTCGGGAACGGTGCTTTATGTGTATGAAAACAGTAGGACATCGGCTCAACTCGTTGGCAGAGAATACAGTGTCGTTTATCTGAAAATGCCGTTTATATCTGGAGATGTTAATGCAGACGGAGCATTTAACACCGCAGATATTGTCATGATGCAGAAATGGCTTCTGAATATTGGTAGTCTTATAGACTGGAAGGCCGGTGATTTGTGCGAGGATCAGGTCATTAATGGCTTTGATTTGTGTATCATGAAGCAGAAACTGATTGAGAATATTTAAAATCTATCTTTACAAGAAATGTGTATTGAGCAGAGAGTAGCAATTTCTCTGATTGAAAATGATATAATGATACAAAATCAGTCGCAGAATAAAACCTGCGACTGATTTTTGTGCAGCGACCTTGGTTCAAGTCACGTACATAATGTACCACGAAATGGTGTCAATGGCAAGTGCTGGAGCCGATCTTGTTGGTATATCCATTGCAGAATAAGTCATACTAAATTGGAAAACAAATACAAACGGAGGACGGAAAATGCAGCAAAAAGACTATTTTAAAGGCTGGTATTTCAAGTGCAGTAATGAAAATGAAATCATCGCATTTATCCCGGCTTTTCACAAGAATCATCATCAAGAAACTATTTCTTTTGAATGATTTACCCTCCGAGTAAGCTTGATTATTATATCATAGGAGAAAAAAGGTTTGTCGAGGAGTAATTTCAAATTTTTATAGTTTTGATTGTTTCGTCTTGATTTTCTTTACCATTGCACACTTTTCTGAAAAGTGTGGTATAATGGTTTAAGTACATAAACCTATGAACGGAGGCGCAGCATGAATCAGTGTGCAGAAGGACGTCAGGCACTTGCAAATGAATTTTCAGAATGCAGAAAAGCTATTATTGCACTGGGTGATGAAACAAGGCAAAGCATCATCATGACGCTGCTGCAAAGCGAAAAGGTTGGACTTCGTGTAGGTGAAATCACTGAAAAAACACACCTTTCACGACCTGCGGTTTCTCATCATTTACAGATTCTGAAAGATGCAAAGATTGTGGCAATGCGTCGGAAGGGTACTATGAATTTCTACTATATGAGCGCAGACGAAACAGAATGGAGCAAATTGAAAAGGCTGATAGATCATATTGATGAGATCATTCATTGTGCCTCAGCACAGAATTATCCGGACAATCATCTCGGAGAAGATGAAAACTGAATATTTATTATAAGAGCCTGTTTAGTATCTTTTAAGAATAATGCGGATAAAAGCGAGGGAAA